>JAOAPW010000391.1 GCA_025463105.1 Candidatus Acidiferrum typicum
CGGCCAAAACGAATCGGCTCTCCCCGGCAAGGACCTGTTCCGCATCGGCGAAGTCAGCCGCATGACCGGCACAAAGCAGTTTGTCCTGCGATATTGGGAGTCCGAGTTCCCGATGCTGCAGCCGGTAAAAAGCCCAAAGGGCCATCGGCTCTATCGCCGCGAAGACATCGACACTGTCTTCGTGATCAAGCGCCTGCTGTACGACGAGGGCTTCACGATCGCGGGCGCGAGGCGACATTTGCGCGACCAGGCGCCGGGATCCAGCGGCTCGAACGGCGAGGCCTCTGCGACGGGCACAGGGTCCAGCTTCACATCGAACGTACACGCTGAGGACTTCGAGCGAAGAGCTTCAAGCGAGGCATCAAACCCGACAGAAAAAAAACACGCCGAGCAGCTTCCCGTGGGGCTGAGCCGCAAAACGTTGCTCGACCTGCGCGATTCGCTCCGCTCATTCTTGACGCTTCTCGAACACGAGTGATACGCTGAAGGCGTTGTAGCTCATCCCGGTTAAGCGGGATGAGGATTTTCCGCGAAATCAACGATCCGAATCCCCGCGTCTAAAGACGCGGGCTACAAACACAGTCGGGACGTAGCGCAGCCTGGTAGCGCGCACGCTTGGGGTGCGTGAGGTCGCTGGTTCAAATCCAGTCGTCCCGACCATTTTTTCCTTCAGAGGGCCGTTAAAGCTCATTTTTGGAAACCACAGTTTCTCCGCGCCTTGTTGGAGTGCGATAGATACTGCTAGGGTATTCATGAAGGACAGGTTGATGCCGGGCTGGCCTTGCAAAATGGCCATGGGTAACCGGTAGTTTTTCCGTGCGCGAGGAGCAGCTTCAGGAAAGATTCCCCGGCCAGTAAAGCAACGACCGCCCCTCACTGGAAAGTTAAATATGGCACACATTCTGATTACCAACGACGACGGCATTCAAGCGGAAGGCTTGCGCGCGCTGGTGAATGCGATGGAAGGATTGGGCACGATCAGCGTTGTTGCGCCGAGCCATGAGCGCAGCGCGTCAGCACAATCTCTTACGCTGCGGCAGCCGATTTTCTGGGAGCAGGTGGCGGAGCGCGAATGGGCGGTCGAGGGCACGCCGACCGATGCTGTGATCCTTGCCCTGCACAAACTGCTGCCGAACCGCCCTGACCTCGTGATTTCGGGAATCAATCGCGGCGGCAACCTGGGCGAAAACGTTTTTTATTCGGGCACGGTGGGCGCGGCGATGGAAGCAGCGATTAACCACGTTCCCGCAGTGGCGATTTCGCTGGCGCACAAGGGCAGAGGTTTTCGCTTCGAGCACGCCGCAAAATTCGCGCGTGAGTTGGCGAAACTGGTTTTAGCCGATGGAATGCCTCAGGGCGTCCTGCTGAACGTGAATGTGCCGCTCACCTGGAACGGAAACGTGCGCTTCACGCGCCAGTCCAAGAAAATTACGCGCAACGTCCTGCAGGAAGGCACCGATCCGCGCGGCCGCAGTTTTTTCTGGCTTCTAGAGCAAGAGAATATCCAAGGACTCGATCCGGAAAGCGATTACGCCGCGGTTTTCGACGGCGCCATTTCGATGACGCCGCTGCAACTCGACCGTACACACGAAACTTCGCTCAATCATCTCTCTCACTGGGCGCCGAAACTCGAATCCAAAGAGAGTTAGGCTAAAATCCAGGAAAAAGCTCAACACAGAGGGCACAAAGAATCGCAGAGAACCACAGAGACACCGTCCTCCGGCTTTCACTCGTCAATTTACTCGATTCTCTACTAAACTCTCGGTGTCCTCTGTGGAATTTCTCAGCGTCCTCTGTGTTAATTTCCGAAAATGGCGGGCAACCACAACAAGTTCTACTTTGCTTCAGGAGAAATGCGCGCTTCCAGAAGCCGGACGAACTCCGCAAGGTCGGCAGCGCTCACATCCGACGCCGCCCAAAAGTGAAATCCGCCTCGCGACCACCGCATCAAGTTGTAACCCTGCATTGACTCCAGGACAGGCGCCGCACTCGATCCACTCGCGTCAGGCCACACAAACAGATTGATGAAATGTTTTCGCCGTTGATAAACCAGGGCTGCCACTTCGCGTCCTTCGAGATAGTCGAGCCGCCCGCCTATCAACGGAAAGCCGTCGCTCGCGAGATCTTCAACGGGTGGCGAAAAATCCAGCTTGCCATCGAACCAGGGCTTTACGGTGTGTTGATCGGTGGAAACGACATCCATCAGATGGTTGGCTTCGAGGGAACGCACGTGGCTGGCGAAAACTTCCGCGGCGATTCGTTGATTACTGGAAGGAGCGTGAAGGCCAGGCAGCAACTGCCACGCGGTGACGGTGCACAAGACAAGTACCGCGAACGCGGCGGCCAGACGCCAGATCTGCCATCCGTGCCAGGCACTCGCGCGTTCAGGGCTTTTTGTTGCAGTTGCAGCGTCGAGCGACGTTTGAATCCGGTTCCGCAGCGACGCCGGCGCCGTGTAACCAAGCGAACTACGACGCAGTGCCTCGCGTAAAGCCTGCTGATTCTCCAGCTCGCGGGCGCAGAACTCGCAACTTTTCAGATGCGCTTCCACCTCGATCGTGCGGACCAAATCGAGTTCACCATCGAGGTAACCGGAAACGAACCGTTGTGTCAGATCGCAGCTCACTTCATGACTCCTTGCCCATCGCCGCGCCCAGCGCCAGGCGCAGCCGCGTGCGTGCTCTTGCCAAACGCGACATCACCGTCCCCAGGGATACGGACGTGACATCGGCAATCTCCTTGTATGACATGCCTTCGAGCTCTCGCAGAACGAGCACTTCGCGAAAAACTTCCGGCAGCTCCTCGAGCGCCCGGCGCAACGTCTCCCTATCCGCGCCGGCCAATGCCTGAATCTCCGGACTCGGACCGCCGGAATCGTCAGTGCTGTGAATTCCTTCATCAAAGACTTCGTCGGATCCAGGCGCCCGATTCTGATGCAGCCACGTGTAACAGGTATTCCGCACGATCGTAAGAAACCACGCTCGCATGTTTCCGCCCTGGTACCCGTCAAAAAATCGGAAGGCGCGCAAACAGGCTTCC
Organism: Candidatus Acidiferrum typicum; assembly: GCA_025463105.1. Taxonomy (GTDB): domain Bacteria; phylum Acidobacteriota; class Terriglobia; order Acidiferrales; family UBA7541; genus Palsa-360. The sequence goes on from JAOAPW010000391.1 coordinate 3,040, forward strand.
TGCGTGACGTCTTGCGCGTCCTGGTCGTTTCGCGTCAGCCAACGCGCGAGGCTGTAGGCAGCGTCCAGGTGAGGCAGGACGGTTTGCTCGAAACGTTCACGTTTCGGCGTCTCTGGCACCTTCGTTTACTTCGCTGCTCCTCTGCCAACTTGTAAGACCGCAAGTCAGCCTATTTTATTCCCGTGCATGAATTATGCAATTGGGCGGGAATAAACGCCCGCCGCACAAGTCTTACCTGCAGAGGGGCACGCGAGGCAAGAAATTTTTAGCCTGTGCCGCCAGAGGAGAGAAAACATAATGGCTGACGTTATTCGCGACAACATCAACAAGGATGGAATCGACCGCCGGGGATTTCTCCAATGTATGGCCTGGGCCGGCACCGGAGTGCTCTACACAATGCACGGCGGCATTCTGAAATCACTGCCGCTGGCGCAGGGTGCGATGGGCGGGGATCACATGAAGAATATGAAAGGCGCGGATTTCAGCTTCATACAGATCAGCGACTCTCATATCGGATTCAGCAAAGAGGCTAACCCGGATGTTACCGCAACGCTGCAGGTCGCGGTCGATCGTATTAACAGCACGGCCGCGCAACCGGACTTTCTGCTGCACACAGGCGATATTTCACAACTCTCGAAGCCGTCAGAATTTGACACAGCCGAGCAAGTTCTCAAGGGTGCGAAGGCAGGGAAAATCTTCTACGTTCCGGGCGAACACGATGTTCTTACCGACGACGGCCAGCAATACCTGGACCGCTTTGGCAAAGGCACAAAAGGAAAAGGCTGGTACAGCTTCGATCACAAGGGATCGCATTTTATCGGCTTGGTCAATGTGGTGGACCTCAAGGCAGGTGGACTGGGATCGCTCGGTTCCAGCCAGCTCGAATGGCTGGCGGATGATGTGAAGCAATTGAAAAGCAGCACACCGATCATCGTGTTTGCGCACATTCCGCTCTGGGCAATATATCCGGAGTGGGGCTGGGGCACCGACGATAGCGAGCAGGCGCTTGGATATTTGAAACGCTTTGGCTCGGTATCCGTTCTGAACGGACACATCCATCAGATCATGCAAAAGGTTGAAGGCAACATTACATTCCACACCGCGCTCTCCACCGCGTTTCCTCAGCCCGCGCCCGGCACCGCGTCGTCGCCCGGACCTATGAAAGTGCCGGCAGATCAATTGCGCAACGTGCTGGGCATCTCGCATGTAAATTTTGTTCAAGGCAACCATTCGCTGGCGATTGTTGATTCACCGCTGGCGCAATCTTAAGCACCGGCGAACTATTTCAAAAATCTATCAAAGGAGAATACGAGAGCGGGCTCGTACTGGAACCCGTCTCAAAAAAGTTATGAAAACAATTACATGGTTTCTAGAACTGACAGCAACTGTAGCACTAGCGCTCGCGCTGATGCCTGGAAGCACACCGCTCCTGGCCGTCAGCGCAGGTGACAAGGCCGCGGCGGGCGCCTCAGTGAAGATCGACAATTTCAGCTTCGGCCCCACAGAGGTAAGTATTCCCGCCGGAGCGACAGTCACATGGACCAACAATGACGATGTTCCGCACGTAGTCGCGAGCGATGACAAACTTTTCAAATCCAAGCCTCTCGATACAGACGACCATTTTTCATTTACGTTCAGCAAGCCGGGCACATACATGTATTACTGCTCGATTCATCCAAAAATGACCGCCAAAGTCGTGGTGCATTAATTCAAGGAGAATGAAGTGCATCCATTTGATTTCAAATCGGCGCTGCTGGCAAAACATGCTCAGCATGTAGTTCTAATCCATTTTCCCATCGCTCTGTTTATTGCCGGGGTGGCGTTCGACTTGATCGCGCTGAGTACGAAACGGCGCGGTTTTGCGGACGCCGCCTACTACAACCTCCTTCTGGCTGCCATCTCAACGATACCCGTGCTCGCGACCGGGATCCTCGCGTGGCAGTTCGCACTGGAAGGACAAAAACTCAAAGGCATACTGCTGCTGCACCTGTTACTGGCGTGTGCCTCGACTGTAATGATCTGGCTGATCTGGTGGATCCACTTTCGCGCGCGTCGCGATGGGCAGCTGCTTTTCAACTTTTACATTGCGGTTGAATTGCTGGCTGTCGCACTGGTATCCCTCACCGCGCATCTCGGCGGGTTTCTGAGCGGAGTAAATGCTCCAGGCTAGACGCCTCGAATACATAAGAGGCTCGCAAAATGTTTCGCACGTCAAAAGAACTGAGGGACACATGGCCGATTCATTAGCGTCATTAACAGAGCCGCCGGAAGCGGGAAAAGCCATGAACGATGACTTCCCCGAGAAAGAAATAATTCGACAGGCACAGAAAGGCGACCCTGGAGCCTTTGAGAGAATCTATCGGCGATATAACAGGCGAGTCTATGCCCTGTGCCTTCGCATGACAAAAAATCAAGCCACGGCTGAAGACTTGACCCAGGAGGCCTTCTTACAGGTCTTCCGCAAGATTCATACCTTCCGCGGGGAATCTGCATTTTATACGTGGTTTCATCGATTAACGGTGAATGTCGTATTGATGAGTCTGCGCAAACGAAAAAGCATGGAAGTTTCCTGGCAGTACCAAGGCGAGCATGACGGGGAGTCCGGCTTGCGGGTTCAGGACGCCGGCGCCGCGGACCCGGCGTTGAGCGGTCTGTTCGACCGCGAAAATCTAAATCGGGCTCTCGGCCGGATGCCAAAGGGATATAAGCGAGTACTGGTGTTATACGATGTGTTCGGATACGAACATAATGAAATTGCCGTGGCCCTGGAATGTTCCACCGGAAATTCGAAGTCACAATTGCACAAGGCCAGGGAACGAATGCGTTCATTGTTATAAAGTATAAGAAACGTGCAATTTTTTCTCTGGTCCAACCGCCGCAAAAGTTCCATGATTAACAGGTGAAGCGCCCAGACAGTAATTCTATCTCAAGCTTTCCCTCGGTCGTCGATTTCGGCCGCGAGATTTGCTGTGATCTTCCCTCCGCCGAATCGCGGGAATGGCTCGTAACGAACGGCATCGGCGGGTACGCCTTCGGCACCATTTCCGGCCACCAGACGCGCTGTTATCACGGCCTGCTGGTTGCCGCGCTGCAGCCGCCGCTGGGCCGCACGGTCCTCCTGTCAAAACTCGATGAGACCGTACGGTACGGCACCCAACACTTTGATCTCGCCACCAATCGCTGGGCGAGTGGCGCGATAACCCCCGAAGGTTTCCACAACATTGAGCGCTTCCATCTGGAGGGAAACATCCCCGTGTGGACCTTTGCGCTGGCCGACGCGCAACTGGAAAAACGCGTGTTCATGCAACCCGGAGCGAACACTACATTCGTACTCTACCAACTCGTGCGCGCCAGCACCCCCGTCGAATTATCGATCAAAGCGCTGGTCAGCGATAGCGCTGAACACTGCACCACTACGGCCGGCGATTTGCCTTTGGATATTGACCGTGTTGACCAGGGGCTGCGCGTCACGGCGTCCGATGGCGCCGTGCCTTTTTATC
>JAOAPW010000430.1 GCA_025463105.1 Candidatus Acidiferrum typicum
GTGCGTGTGGCGAGCAGCGATTGGAATCTCACGGTGTAAGCGTCGATCCCAACTTGAACTTGTTTGCCGACGTGCTTCGCGTTTCGCAGAAAGCGATTGTGGAGCAGATCGAAGGCGGCGAGCAGCGGGTGAATTTAGACTTCGGCGGCCGCTTTGGCAAGGCACTGGCGCGAATCCAGTGGCTCCCGGAAGCGGATTGGATTGTGGTTCGGATTGAAGATGCCGAAGAGCGCAACGCGGTGCTTACGACGGCCGCGACACATCATACCGTGCAGGAGTTGCTGCAAGAACGAGAAATTACGTATCGCAACCTGCTGGCCGCCTATCTACGATTGCAGGAAGTAAACCGCCAGAAGACCGTGTTCCTGGCATCTGCGGCACATGAATTGAAAACTCCCTTGGCGGTGATCAAAGGTTACTACGATTTATTGCTCTCCGGATCACTGGGCAAACTGACGGACAAGCAGCGGGACATTCTCCAGGAATCAAAAGAGAGCTGCGAGCGGCTGGTTCGTCTGGTTTCGATGTTCCTGAATTACTCGGCACTGGAAAGCGGCAAGCTCATACTGCATTTGCGCGAAAATGACTTGCGGGATTGCCTGAGCGAACTGTCGACCAGATGGCACGAAGCTTTTATTCGCAAGCAAGTGAAACTGGACGCAAGGCTAGAGGACGAGCTGCCAATTTTCAAGTTCGATTACCAGAAAGTGCAGCAGACAGTCGCCAATCTTTTGGATAACGCGCTCAAACATACGCCTGCGGGCGGCCAAGTGACGATGCGCGCAGAACTCCACTTTTGGGAACGGCGGTCTGCCGAAGAAGTGCAATCGGTTGAGCGGCGCCGCAAGCGCGTGGAGCAGCCCAACAGCCTCAAGGTTTCCGTTTCGGATACAGGACCCGGCATTGCGTCCGAGCATCATCAGGAAATCTTCGAGGATTTCGTTCGTGTTGACCGAACCTCTTCCGGCATGGGATTGGGATTGGCGATTGCCAAGCGCCTGGTACAGGCTCATCGCGGAAAGATCTGGGTGGAAAGTGAACCTCGGCGGGGATGCACGTTTACGTTCCTGCTGCCGATAGACAATTTATAAGTCTTGGAAGTATCAAAGGTGGGACCACAAATGGCTGAAAAAGAAAAAATTCTTGTTGTAGATGATGAGCCGAGCATCCGGAAATACCTGGGCACCTTGCTGGAAGTCGATGGGTACCAGGTCGATACCGTGGTCTCCGGGGTGGAGGCCGTCGCGAAGATCGAAGCCGGCGAACGTCCGGATTTCATTATTCTGGACGTGCTGATGCCTGAGATGAATGGTCTTGAGACGTTGAAACAGTTGATGCAGATCGACAGGTCGCTCAACGTCGTCATGCTTTCCTGTTCGAATGAGGTGGGCACAGTAGTCGAGGCCATCCGCCTGGGCGCGCAGGATTACCTGACCAAACCTTTCGAAAAAGCAGAGCTCGATGTTGCCATGCTGAAGTGCCGACAAAAACAGCAGCTTCGCGCGGAAAACAAATCTCTGCGGGAGTATTGCGACACCATCACCGAAGATATCTGCTTCCTGGCCGCAAGCCCGCAGATGGTGCGTATCCGCCAGCAGATTCTCCAGATCGCGCCGGTGGACGTTCCGGTGTTCATTTATGGGGAGAGCGGAGTCGGCAAAGAAGTTGTCGCGCGCATGATTCACATGCGATCCACGCGCCGCAGCCAGGCTTTTATCAAGGTCAATTGCGCTGCGTTGCCCGGAGAATTGCTGGAATCAGAACTGTTTGGATTTGAACAAGGCGCCTTTACCGGAGCCGTTCGTTCTAAACCGGGAAAATTCGAACTCGCCAATAAAGGCACGATCTTCCTCGACGAAATTGCGGAGATGAGCCCCCATTTGCAGGCCAAGTTGCTGCACGTCCTCCAGGACCACCAGTACTCACGGCTCGGGGGCCGCAGCTTGATCGAAGTCGACGTGCGCGTTTTGGCAGCGACCAACGTGGAGATTCAGGAAGCGATGAAGTCAGGACGTCTGCGCGAGGACCTGTACTATCGTCTCAACGTCCTCTCCATCAATGTGCCCCCGCTGCGCGAACGAACCACGGAAATACCCTTGCTCTTTCGTCATTTTCTGCAGAAATACAGCGCAAAATTCAACAAGGAAACCGTGGTCCCTTCGCAGCATCTGCTGGAAGCAGCCGTACGTTATCCCTGGCCCGGAAACTTGCGCGAGCTTGAGAATTTTGTGAAGCGCTACGTCATTCTGGAAGATGATGAGGGCAGTTTCCGCGAGCTACTCGAAATGGCTTCGACGCGGCAGCGTATTTCACCCAGGGAGGAAGTCGCTCCGGTGCGCGAACAGGGTTTGAAGGCCCTGGTACGCAGCCTGAAAGATGAAGCGGAGATGGAAGCCATCGCCGACGCGCTCGAAAAGACTCGTTGGTGCCGCAAGGATGCCGCCAAGATGCTCGGCATCAGCTACAAGGCGCTCTTGTATAAAATTCGGCAGTTCGGATTGGACGCGGATCGTGGCGGACGTGCGAGTTCAAAAGATGTTTCAAAAGCGAAAGAAAGTGTTAGCCCTGATCCGGCGTCCGTGGCTCTGGCGCCCGCCGGTCGAATTAGGTAAGGCGACCGATAACCGCAACTAGTTGCGTATTAGGGATACGCAGATTGCGTGAGTTCTTCATAGGGAGCGAATCTTCGGTTATAGTGAGCACGGTTTTTTGGGAGACCTTTTCCCAATTCGGTATCACAGGTTTCGTGATGTTGCTTTTCGCAGCCCGCTACAGAACCTTTCAACTGTTCGAGTGATGGAAGTTAGGGGCAATTCCAGTCTTTACAGTTTTCCGATTGGTTGAGCAATCGCCGGCTTTGCTGAACACCAAATTGGGTGAAGCCAATGTTTTCCACTTTGGAATGCTGATTGCACGGTCCTTGAAGTCAGGGTGTGCGTGTGGTGTGTGCGTGAAGCGACTACGGGGGTCCCGGGAACGATGACTGAGCGACGAACAGCACGTCGATATGATCTTTCACTGCCGGTCATCATTCGGATACCGGTGGAGACAGAATCTGCGCGCAACGGAAAGACACGGGACATCTCCACCCGTGGCGTGTATTTTACGATTGACCAGGACTTGAATGCCGGCGCTGAGCTTGATATTACGCTTACACTGCCTTCCGAGGTCACGCGAGGCTCGGAAGTGTTTATTCGAGCGATGGGGAAGGTGGTTCGCGTGGAAAAGAAACCTGAGAATGGGTCGACTCGCGTTGGCGTTGCCGCTGTCATCGAACGCTACGAAATTATTCGTAACGAACCCGCTACCATTTGAACTTTGCATCGGACCGCCGCAGCAATATTGAGCTTTTAATCTAAATGGATTATCCTCAATCGCTTACAGGCGCGTCCGACCACCAGATTCGCCCGGGAAAATATTCCGGTTCGTGCACGCCCAAGTGCGCCGCATGGACGAATACCTGAGCGGTCTATATAATCCCGCCATCGGAGGAACAAACCGCCTGCCGCGAATTGGTTCGCGGCGCGACCGCAGATGAATTCGCCGCTACTGGACTTGTCTATCATCATCCCTGCATTTAACGAAGAACGACGTCTGCCAAAGGCGATCGAGCGGATCGGCTCGTATTTAAGCGCTCAGCCGTTACAGGCTGAGATTCTGGTGGTCGACGACGGGTCCTCCGATGCAACGCCGAAATTGATAGAAAGTTATCGTGGGAAATATCCTGGATTGCGCCTGATCACTAATGGCCGAAATCACGGGAAGGGATTCAGCGTGCGTCACGGCATGCTGGAAGCTCGCGGGGAAATTGCTCTTTTTACGGATGCGGATCTATCCACGCCGATTGAAGAAGCGGATAAACTGCTCGCGGCGCTGCGCGAAAACGGTTTCGATGCGGCCATCGGCTCGCGGGCATTAGACAGAAGCCTCATCGAAGTTCACCAATCCGCATTTCGTGAGTGGGCAGGCACGTTGTTCAACCAATTGGTTCGCCAAATCGCAGGGATCGAATTTTCCGACACGCAATGCGGCTTCAAGGCTTTTCGCCGTGAACGTACGCGAATAATTTTTGAACAACAGCGGATCGAGCGTTTCGGATTTGATCCCGAAATCCTGTTCCTGGCAAAGCGGCACGGATTGCGAGTGGCGGAGATTCCTGTGCGGTGGTCGCATGACTCGGGCACCAAAGTGAATGTCGTCGAGGATGGAATACGGATGTTCCTGGAATTGCTGGTAATTCGCTGGAATTCCCTGCGGGGATTTTATCCTTTAGCGGCGGGCTCCAAGTAGAGCGGTGGCGGTATCTAGTGAGCAACGCCGCGGCCAAATTGATTGCGTTCTATGCGTGCGTAACCGATCATACTTTCCGAATCGGGAGCGGGCGGTGGGTGCGTGACCGGCGCGAACAATTTCGGGAGTGTGCTGGAGAATTCTGAATCGAGATGAAAGTTTCCGTCGTCATTCCAGTCTATAACGAGCGCGCGTTCATCGAGGAGGTGCTCCTGCGTGTGCAGGCGGTGCCAATCGACAAGGAAATCATCGTCGTGGACGACAAATCTTCCGACGGCACTCGTCTGCTGCTCGAGGATCTCGACAAAGCACAATCCGAAGGCAAGCGCGACTTCCTGGTGCAGAATGGTAAGGCGCGCCTTTCTCTCGAAAATATCCGCTTTCTTTTCCAATCCGAGAATTCTGGTAAGGGCGCTGCCTTACGCCGGGGCTTCGAGGCGGCCATCGGAGACATCGTGCTGGTACAAGACGCTGACCTCGAATATAACCCCAAGGATTACGGAGCGCTTCTCGAGCCCATTATCGACGATCGCGCCGATGTGGTTTACGGCTCCCGATTCCTGGGGGGCCCGCAGCGCGTCCATTATTTTTGGCATTATGCCGGCAATAAATTTTTGACGTTGCTCTCCGACATTTTCACCAACCTGAAACTCAGCGACATGGAGACGTGTTACAAAGTCTTTCGCCGCGAAGTTCTGCAGAGCATCAAACTACAATCAAATCGATTTGGGTTTGAACCGGAATTCACCGCCAAAATCGCCAAGGGAAACTGGCGAATCTATGAAGTCTCCATCTCCTATGCCGGCCGCACCTATGCCGAAGGCAAAAAAATCACCTGGAAAGACGGACTGTCCACGCTCTGGTGCATCTTGCGATATAACTTGTTCAATTGACCTTCGGTAAGGAATCGTCCGGCGGCTGGATGGTGCGTTCGACGATTTGGTTTCAGCGGCCCTATTCCTTCAGGTTTTTCTTTCGCGATCCTGATTCGCCGTCGTCGAGGCGGCTGAAGCTTCGGCTTGATTCAGGCGGTCCACGAGGGTATTCAGGGCCTGCAGGAGCGATTCGATCAATGGAGGATGATCGCCGTTGGTTGACTGCAAATAGGG
>JAOAPW010000004.1 GCA_025463105.1 Candidatus Acidiferrum typicum
CCGCTGGCGATATTTCGTTTCAAAAAACTTTTCGCGAATCACGCCCTTCGGATCGATAAAGAAATATCCGGGCCGCGCCATGCCCTTGTATTGACCAGTAGCCTCGGTATTCAGGACCTCATACTCACGAAGGATTTTCGAATCAGGGTCGGCGAGCAAAGGGAAATCGATCTTGAGCCGGTCAGCGAAAGACTTTAGAATTTCCACGCTGTCGTAGCTGATCCCGGCTACTTCGAGTCCTTGCTCTTCAAATCTTGCTGTTGCGTTTTGCAGCTCGACCAGCTGCCCTTTGCAGTACGGTCACCAATCGGCGGAGCGGAAAAAAAGCAGAACGGTTCCCTTCGGTCCTTTCAAGGTGTCCAGGGTTTGTTGCCGGCCGAACTGGTCAGGAGCGGAGAACGCAGGAGCCTTTTGGCCCACTGCCAATCCGATTGCTGTGTGCAATTTCAGCGATGTGAGATGGATCGTTTCGCCCTCGAGTGTGCCCGTAGCGGTCATGCTGTCGCCCAAGTGACCCATCGCCGGTCCCTGCGGATCGAGGAGGTACATCTGCCGGGTGGTATCGTCGTACAAAACAAATTTGGCGCCGGGCACATCTTTCTCAGTACACTTGGCAGCTTCCGCGAAGGCTTCGTCCGCGCTGCAATTATTATTGATGATGACGCCGGACCAAGTCCCGGCACTCGGGTTGCCAGATTGTGCCGCCATGGAGAGACCGGAGACGAAAAAGAAGGCCACGGATAAGGTCAGGGAGAGATTCGTCACTTGTACTCCTTCTCGCAAAAACTGCCAGCTTCAACTCTTGCCCGGTGAGGGAAGCTTACGCCAACGGTCCGCTTGAATCAAACCGAGCATTCAAAATCGAAGAGCGGGGGCACCCGGCATATGTGTTCCATTCCGCACAGACGTGCCATACTCAACGCGCTAGTTTGTTGGAGGAATTCATCTGAAGGGCGCCATGTCCACCCGTTACAAAACCGGTCTTATCGTCGCTGGAATTGCCACGCTACTCTTATTGGCAATAATTTTCATAGGACCCTTCCTTATCAACGTGGATCGCTACCGGCCTCGACTTATTTCTTATCTCCAGGAAAAAACCGGGAAGCAAGTCGAAATCGGGCGAATTGGATTCACGTTTTTCCCTCTGTCCCTTCACGTCGATAATTTCGGGGTGAAAAACCCTCCCATATTTCCGCCCGGCTATATCGTTCAGGTGGAACGGATCGATGCTGAACTCGGCGTCAGCGCACTTGTCCATCGTAAATTGGTCATCAAGTCCCTCTTACTTGAAGGCCTGGTCCTGAATCTAACTTCGGACCCCGACGGGCCGTGGAACTTCGAGAATCCTCAATCCAAGGTCTTTCAGACTCCCTTGCTAGTGGGACCGATTTCAAGAGTGCGGGTCACGCATGGGCAGTTGATCGCGTCGAATCTTCTGCCATCGGATGCGGCAGGTCCTGTTTTTTTTGAAGCGCGCGACATTTCAGCTGACTTGGAGCAAGTTAATTTGGCCGGAATTGTCAATCCTTCTTCCTCTTCGATGGATGGGCAGGGCACTGTGAAGACGGGTCTTCTGCACTTCGGCGCGGTTGAAATGAGCGATCTGGATTCCAAATTGCGTCTGGAGGCCAGACACGTTTTTTTCACTGACGTCAAAGCGGAAATGTATGCCGGAAAGGCCGCTGGTGAACTCGCGTTTGACTTGTCTGGAAAGAATGTGAAATTTGCGACCAATGCCAAATTGAGCGGAATCAATATGGGCCGGCTTCTGGCAGCCTTCCCAGGCGGTGGAGGGCAAATGACAGGGAAGATGGAAGGAGACGTAAAATTGGCTGCAGAGATCGAGCATACACTGCGTCCGCTGTCGGGTATGCACGGAACCGGGCACGTGACGGTGCGCAACGGCCAGGTGCCGAGTCTCAAGCTCAACGCGAATTTGATGAAACTCGCGCACTTCAATGATCTTGGCCCGGCAAAAAACGATCCTTCCTCCTTTAACCTGATAACGACCGATCTGGAGTTGTCCGATCGACGGATTTCAAGCCGCGTTATCGATATCGACGGCTATGGAGTTGATATGGATGGCTCGGGCAGCGTAAGCGTGTCAGGATCGAATGAGCTGAATTATCGCGGCCTGGCGGAGATTACGACCAAGGAGGGATTCTTCACGAATACAGTCGCCCGGTTTTCGGGAGCCTCATTGGTCAATGGTAAGTTGCAATTTCCGTTTCGCATCGGCGGCACAATTGATAACCCAGTGTTTTCCAAAGGGAAGGGCGATAAGGACGTAGACTCTGCGAAGAAACCGCAAACGAAATAATTCCGATTGACTGTTTTCTCTCCATTCACCGAACTCATCGAGGACAGACCCACACGTAAACACGACGTGTGGGGCACCCAATTCATTTCCGTACTTGGCCTCCGGGGTCACTCCTCCGTCGCAATACACTGAGATGTCAAGAAAAGGGGTGCAGGAAGGGCCGTAAGCAAACAATAGGATAGAGAAGCGCAGAACGAACTCGCATGCGCAGAATAATATCACGAGCGGGATGGGTGCCCCACGCGTCGGTCTTACGCGTGGGTTTTTTGTCATGCCGACAAGCAGAACTTGTGCATCTTCGATTCAGACACTTCCACAAAAAATATTTTGATGCCAACCACAGAGTCGCCAGTATCAGTCCGTTATCGAAAGTGCACCATATTGCGAGAATGCTCGGCGAGGGCTTCGAGAAACTTTTCCGGGTCCTGGATAGTTTCTTGAATGCCGGCCGATCCCTGGGTCATACGCTCGGCAATTTGGCGGGCCATCATTCTGCGAACGTCATCCTGCAAACTGGAGCGGCGATCGAGGTAGGCTTCGACAAGTTGCAGCTCGGCGGCATTCAGCTTGGGAAATTGAGATGTCGCCAAGAGGGTCGTCGGCGTTGCGTCCCACAGCGACCGATCCCCTTGAACTGATTTTTCCTGGATGACGACTGTTCCCGCGAGGTAATCGCCGACTCTCTTATTCTGCGGGCTGATCAAGCTGGTGATGATTCCGACCGCATACATTGGGAAGGGGATTTCATCCACGATGCGCATCAAGTTACGCAGGATCGCTCCCTGTGCGCCGAGAGGCCTGCCGGAATCCATGATGACGCGCAAATGGATCCAGCGCTTTCCGGGTGTGCGGCCATTCCAAATCGCTTCGAAGAACGCGAAATATCCGAACTGCGTTAGAAATGCGATAAAAATCAGGATCGCGTAGACATACTGTTTTCCAAATCGTGGCAGATAGGCCCCAGAGGAAATTATTGCGCCAAGGAGGCCGAGCACGATCAACACCGCGATCTGCAGCAGCGTATCAATCACCAGCGCAAGCGAGCGGCTGCCGATTCCGGCAAGCGGAAATTCCAGAACCGTTTGCTCGGGTGTTTCGATGATAAGCTTGTCGCCGGAGGACATCAGTGCTCTCCACGAGATGGCTTCAGAAGCGGCGTCCTTACTGGGCGCGTGCCGACGAGCTGGTGACGCGCTCGGAAAAAAGCGGGATCCGGTCCCTGAATCACCATGAGCTGCGAGAACTGGCCGTATTATATTGCCAAGGCGCTTCGGATCTATCGACGGTTCGCGAAGATCCATCCAGCCAGCGATTAGCTCAATCCTTGAATCAACTGCTCGGCCGCGCACATAACTGCATCTATATGGGACGGCGGGCGCAGGGCACCCGCATCATCGAATTTTATCGCGACACGTTCCCCCAAATATTTCACGAAACGTTGCCGTACACGCTGGCTGCCTGCGCCATCTTTTTCGCGCTGGCCGCGGCCGGATTCGTGATGGCCGCACTCGATCCCGGATTTCAGGGCTACTTTCTGGGCGGCGCCATGATGGAATCGATCAACAACCACCAGATGTGGACTCACTCCATCGTCTCCGTCAAACCCCTGGCATCGAGCCAAATCATGACCAACAACCTGAGCGTGTCGTTCGCCACATTTGCATTCGGCATTACGGCGGGCATCGGCACGCTATGGATGCTGGCGTTCAACGGGCTCCTGTTCGGCGTGGTCAATGCCGCTTGCTGGCAAGCCGGAATGGCCGGCCAGCTACTGAGCTTTGTCGTGCCGCATGGCGTCCTTGAATTGCCGGCCATCTTCATCGCCGGAGGAGCTGGCCTCTTGATCGCCAAGGGACTCCTTTTTCCTGGAACGCTTCCGAGGCACGCTTCGCTGGTTCGTGAAGGCGGCCGCGCCATCCAGCTTGCGCTGGGAATTATTCCGCTCCTGATCGTTGCCGGCACGATTGAAGGATTCGTCTCTCCGTCAGACCTGGCAGCGAGATGGAAATATCTTTTAGGCGCCGGGCTATTCGGATTGCTTCTCCTATTCGTGATGAGAAAAACTCCGCACGTGAATGTCGCGCCGCCTGCCGAAATTTCTCCCCAAAATTAGATCAGATTTCGTTCCTTCACTTCGAGGTATTGGTTCGCCAAGGCTGCGGACAGGCCCGCCGGAGCGGCTTCCAGCACCATCGCGCCTTGCTGGCGCAATTGCCTCAGCAACAAGTCGCGCCGCTGCACAATTTCCAGGGCCGCGCTGTAGCGATACATATTTGTGACGGTGTCCGGGCGCATGGCGACAAGACTTCGCAGTTCAGTCTGCTCCATGACTCCGAACACGACCAGGTGGCGGCGAGTAATTGCGGTCGTGCACTCGATCACTTCGGGCGTAGCCGCAGTCTCCGCAAAATCAGTCAGCCAGACGACCAGGCTGCGCTGATGCTGGGAGGAAAGCAAAGCGTTCGCCGCTAGTAGGTGATCCGCTTCGGAGCTTGCCGCCCGCACTTGCGCCAGGGCCTCGATGAGCGCGCGAAGCTGGGGAACTCCGCGCCCCGGCGCTACGCGCTGCTGCAATTTTCTGTCGTAGGCCAGCAGCGCCACGCGATCGCCCGAATAAAACGCCACCTGCGCGAGGCTTAATGCCGCATTCACGGCATGGTCGAGCTTATTGAGACGGTCGACGCGCGCTCGCAGGAGTCGGCCCAAGTCCAGCACGAGCCACACCGTCTGGCTACGCTCAACCTGATACACCTTGGTGATCAACTTCCCCTGCCGGGCCGTGACGCTCCACGAAACGTCGCGGAATTCGTCCCCGGCGCGATATTCTCGCAGGCTTTCGAACTCTCTCCCGTGCCCCCGCTGCCGCTTGAGCCGTTTTTCGAGCTCGATTTGGCGGCTACGAATCAGGTAAATGCGCATCTTCCGCGACTCTGCCAAATTCGGATAGACGCGCACGTCCTGACCAATTCGGGCCCGTGCCCATCGCTCCGCGAGACGGAGCGGGCTGCTGTAGCGCAGCCAGACATCGTCAAATCGAGCATCTCCACGTTCGCCGGGTTCGACCGAATACGTTCCACTTGCGGAACTTGCGGGAGGGACTGTGAGATGGACCTCCGGAAGTCCGGAACTAAATGTATTGGGCGCTTCATCCGTCAGGCGTAGAGAAACTGAGATTTGCGACGAATTATTTACTTCCAGCGTTATCGCCGACTTGTGAGCAAGACCGAGCGGTTCTTTCCATACGCGCCGCACAAGGAGTTGTTTGGGGCGAGGCATTTGCCATAGATCCCAAACCCAAAACAACAACACAAGCACATCCCAAATCCACATGGCGTAAAGAAAACGAGGTTCCTTCCAGGCGGGAGCAATCCATGCCAGTCCAATGAACAAGAGAAAGAAAAATCGCCGTCCAAAAGCGAATGGAATTCGCCCGGCATTTTCCGCCGGCGCAGCCACATTCGCTGGGACAAGTCGCTCCATGGCGTTACTGGGGAACGGCGGTGCTCGCCAGAACTTCGGCAACAATCTGATCGGGCGTGATGCCTTCGAGATCGGCCTCAGGCTTGAGCAGCATGCGATGGCGGAGAATCGGAGCAGCTGTGGTTTTCACGTCATCGGGAATCAAGAAGTCGCGGCCCTCAATCGCCGCAATCGCTTTTGCCACCAGCATCAGGGAGATCGCCGCGCGGGGACTGGCCCCCAGACTAACCGCGGGTGAATTGCGCGTGGCACGAACGATCGAGACAATGTAATCGAGAAGCTTGGGTTCCACTCGAACGCGTCCGGCTTCCTCGCGCGCGGACTGCAGTGCGTCTTCAGAGACCGCCTCGACTTGAACGCGTTCAAAAGCTCGCGCCTCAAATCCGTCCTGGTAACGGGACAATATTTCAGCTTCCTGCGCCGGCTGGGGATAGTCGACGCGAATCTTCATCAGAAATCGATCGAGTTGTGCTTCCGGCAGTGGATACGTTCCTTCGAACTCCACTGGATTCTGAGTCGCGAAAACGGTAAACGCTCGAGGCAGTGGGTGACTGGTCCCATCAATGGTGACCTGTAATTCTTCCATCGCTTCCAGCAGCGCTGATTGTGTGCGCGGCGGCATCCGGTTGATTTCGTCTACCAGGAGCATATCCGTAAAAATCGGGCCGCGATGAATCCGGAAACTGCCGGCGGCGGGCTCAAAAATATTTCCTCCGAGGATATCGGCCGGGATCAAGTCAGGGGTGCACTGCACGCGCTGAAATTGCAGCCGGAAAATGTGCGCCAGTGACTTGACCGCCAGCGTTTTCGCCAGTCCCGGCACGCCTTCGATGAGCGCATGTCCCCGCGCGAGGACCACGAGCAGCAATTGGTCCACCGCATCGGTTTGTCCCACAATAATTTTGGAGAATTCCCTGCGGACGTGCGTCGCCAGGTCCGCTGCACTCATTTCCATGAAGGTCTCGCTTCCGCGGGTTTCCGCTGAGTATCCATACGTTCCAGGTATCCGTGAAGTTCGCGCACCAGGTCCAAGGCCACCGCGTCATCCGGATTGATGTCGCGCATGGCGCGCTCAGCATCCGAGAGAGTATTGAAAAGTGCGCTGGAGGGCCAGCCCAGGCGGTCGGCCGCCGTCTGACACAATTCCGGCAACTTTGCATTCGCGGAGATGCCGAGCTTGCGTGCCAGCGATAACCGCAATCGTTGATACACAATCTCCACCGCGGCTGGAGCCGCTCGCGCAGTTTGATACAAGCTTCCCAAAGTGTCCACGAACTCCAATGGCGAAAGCCGGGACTCGCCCGCGGGCATTCGAACAGGTCCCGAACGGCGGGAGAAAGTGAAGAGGATCGCCGCGAAAACTAACGCGAGTTGCAAGCCGGCCCAAGGCAAGGGAGTTTCCGCAAAATAAGAACTGAGCGATCGCCGCATGCCGTGAAAATATTCGTCCCAAAGGACACGCGAATTTGACGCGCCCACGGAATTCAGAAACAGCGCCAGATTACCTTTGTCGCGGATGGACCCGTTCGAAACAGGCGAGGCAATCGCCCACCAAATCACCTGCCCCTTACCGAACCGATACCAGACCACGCCCGGTTTGCCGTTTCTGTCATAAATTGCGAGCTGCGATGGCCCGATGGATTTCCACTCGTCCGGTGCCACCATGGTGACCTCTGGCGCGTTGCGGCTCAAGGGTGAAGGCAGCAGCGCCGAAAAAGGTTTTGGCGTCAAATCGGAATCCGGGATTGGGATTGCGGAAGATTGCGGTGCGAAAGACGCGCCACTGGCTCCCATCACCAGCAAACGGCCTCCCCCCGAAACGAACCGCGAAACCGCGGCGCGCTCCGCTCTCGAACCTTGTACGGAAGGCTCTGCAAAAATTAATGTAGTCCCGGCCGCGTCCTCCGGGAGTTCTTGTGGTGGCGATTCC
The DNA here is from genome assembly GCA_025463105.1 of Candidatus Acidiferrum typicum. Classification (GTDB taxonomy): domain Bacteria; phylum Acidobacteriota; class Terriglobia; order Acidiferrales; family UBA7541; genus Palsa-360. The sequence continues at coordinate 7,731 of JAOAPW010000004.1, forward strand.
CATCGTTCGACGCGATACCCCGATTGTTGGAGCAGGAGAAAAGCGGCCTTCGTTCCCAACCAATCCGTCGAATAGCTTGACGGCGTTCCGATGGCCTGCTTCGCTGGTCCGGGTCGCAAAACGTATGTCAGCCCAAGCAGCACGACCATAAGGACCACGGCGCCGGTTACGAGTTGGCGGTCGCGGGCGTCGAAGAACGCAGGCATTCCAGAGTCTCCAATTGTTTCCTCACATCGTCCCAATCAGCCGGCGTGGCCGTGTGGTAGCCGTACCAGGTGACCTCGAAGCGGCGCGTCAAGTGCGCTAACGGGTCGTACGCGGCGCTCGCACGCTGCACTAATCGTAATGACTCCCGGGGAGTTCGCGAGCGATCTTCCGGAAGCAGATGATTCTCCTCGAGCTGAGCCACCGCGGTCCAGTAGGCGGCGTGAATCGCTGCTCGATAATCGCCGCGATCGGCGGCCGCTCGTGCTTCTCTCGCCCAATAACGCCAGTCTTGCCCAGCGGATCTCGATCCGCGCAAATCCATCTCCGATCGCGCAACAGAATTCATCACGGAGCGGACCGCCCAGAACGCCAGCAGCAGGCCTGCAAGTGCTACGAGTACCCAGGCGATTGCGTTGCCCACTGACTCCGAAACGCCCAGTCGGCCAAATATTTTTTCCAGGTGCCGTCCAATCCACGAGCGCACGCGCGCCTGAAATTTGTCCAGCCAGGAAGGTTCATGCGAACCCTGGAACTCACGGTCACGCAAAATCCGGTCGACCTGCGCACGAGAATGGTCCAGGTCAGCACGGTCAGCTGGCGATAGAAGCGCTTCGGCTGCTTCGCGCAGGGCAGCCAGATGCTGCCGGGCTCGCCGCAACTGGTCGGTGGCGCCCTTCGGAGCATTTTCCTGCGCTGATAAAGCCGCAGAGAGCCAATCCGTTTTTACACTGAATGCCTGGCCATCGGTCAGGACTATCCACTCACTGGGAAGTGACAAGCGGAAGGCATGAATGGTTGCAGGGCTTTCACCGCCGAGTGCCGCGGAGGCACTATGAAGTTCCGTAACATACTCTTGCAGGCTGATTACTTTTGGTGGCGATTGCGAATCTGCCGGCCGGCTCCAAAGTCCCGAAGGAAATATTCCAGCGATTAACAACAGCAAAGTGACCCGGAGGATAGTCGCGGTCGATTTCAAGGAACGAGTGGCCTCAGGCCGGAGAAGGCGCGTCGGGCGCGGGCGCCGGGTGGTCCAGCGAAGACATCATAAATTGCAGATCGAACGCTTCCTTGCGGATGCGTGTGTCGTAATAACAGAGTACCAGGGCGATCAACAGAATGGGCCCGGTAATGGCGCCGCCGACTGCCCCACTCATTGCGAACGCGTAGGCCAGCCATTCCGGAAACTGGCCTGTTCGAGCCGACAACATCATGGTTATGAAAAAAGGCCCCTGGAAAACAATCGCTCCCACGTATGCGATGATCGAACACAGGAATATTGCTACAAGCATCTGCCAGCGCCGGCCACGCGTTAGATGAACGCTGCGGCGAAGCGCCGCAAGAACTCCCAAATGTTCGAGCAGCAACGCGGGAATGGAAACTGCGTATCGCAGCGACCAAACGATCCAGAGCGCAATCCCGGTGATGTAGGTGAGGGCGATGATCAGCCCCATGATAATTCCAACTATTACTCGCGGTTGGCCACCACCGCGACCGACTGCGGCGATAACGCCGACTGAAATCCCAACCACAATTCCCATGCCGATCGCCACAAGTATGAACATCCCGACTGCGCGCAGCAAGGCAACTACGACAACCCCCAAAATTCGCCAGAAGTTCCCCCGAACCTTTCCATAGGCGGCGCGCACGGTAACTTTCTGCCCCAGATAGGCTTCCGAGACCGCATACGTCGCCGCGCCGATGGCCATCGAATACACAGCCCAGAAAAAGCAAAGAAAGCTAAAGGCGAATAAGCCCATGCCGATTGCGAACTTCGGCGTGGGAGCCGTCCCAATGACGGCGGAACTCTGCATGGAAAAAAAGTAGACACTGAATGGGACCGAGAACGCGGATGGAATGGCCATGATTCCCGCAAAGAGCCAGAAATGATTGCGGTAAAGCTTGAACGTGCGGTCGAGCAGTTCTCCGAGGGCCAGTGGCCGGAGTTCGATGGCGTCCATGCGTTCCTCCGTCGAAGGGCTGCGGTTATATAAACATGCGATAACGGCAAAGGCAAGTATCCGCCGTGATGAGAGGTTACGATTTTAGAACGCTCAGGTGGGCGCTCGGAAAAATATCAATGGAAATCATGCGAACTTGTTTCAGCCTGAGTGACGGATAAAGGGCGAACGATTTCGGCTTTCACTGAAATTACATTTTCCTGATTTTGCAGTTCCCCCTCAATCAACAAAAAAGGTTGATGAACGATCACCAGATGATATTTCTCGTAAACCGGCGGCGTAATGATGGCGTTGGCAATTCCTGTTTCGTCTTCCAGGCTGAGAAAAACAAAACCTTTGGCAGTGCCTGGTCTCTGGCGCGCGATGACGGCTCCCGAAATGAGAACGTGAATCCCATTCGGCAAGCCGCGCAACTCGCTCGCGGAACGCACGCCCTGTTTCTTCAGCCGCTTGCGATGGTAGCCCATCGGATGCGGACCTACCGTCATCCCCGTTCCATTGAAGTCAGCGACTAATCTTTCTTCCGCAGTCATGAGTTGAAGAGGCGAGATTGCGGAAGCTGGAACATTATTGTTTTTCTCTGCATCACATTCTTGTCCGGGCTCCGTGGTCAATTCCTTGTGTTGTTCCAGCGTCTCGAGCAAAGGACCTGCCCGCCGCGCCGCACGTTCAACCTGCCACAGAGCGTCTCTGCGATGAAAGTTGCTTTTGCCTTGGATAAAATTCAAGGCGCCAATTTTTGCCAGCGTCGTCAGCTCCGATTTCTGAATTGCCGGGACACGAAGTTTAAGATCATCGATGGAAAGAAATGGGCGCATAGCGCGCTCGTTCACAATTGCGTGTGCGATATCGGCGCGCAAGCCGTGGACACTGCGCATGCCCAGCCGAAGAGCAAAATCCTGGCCATTTGTTTCGAGCGTGCACAACCAATCTGAACGCGTTACATCGACAGGCCGGACTTTCAGGCCGTGCCGCTGCGCATCCTTTAAGAGAGTTACAGGCTGATAGAACCCCATGGGCTGATTGTTCAGGATGGCGGCGGTAAAAGCAGGGAGGTAATGGCATTTCAAGTAGGCGCTGGCATAAGCAATCAGCGCAAAACTGGCGGCGTGAGATTCCGGAAATCCGTATAACGCAAATGAAGTAATCGATCGAACGATTTTGTCCTGTATCTCAGGATTAATTCCGTTGCGGTCCATACCGATCCGAAGCTTCTCTTCGACAGCTTTCATGCGCACTTCGGAACGCTTGAAGCCGAATGCGCGGCGAAGTTCCTCGGCTTCGCCTCCCGTGAACCCCGCGGCGATCATGGCCATACGCAGGAGCTGTTCCTGAAAGAGCGGCACGCCCAAGGTGCGCGCAAGCACGGGTTCAAGAGAAGGATGCAGATAGTCCACTGGTTCGCGTCCCTGGCGGCGCTTCAAATAAGGATTCACCATTTGTCCAACAATGGGGCCGGGGCGAATAATCGCGACCTGCACAACAATATCGTAAAAACATTTTGGCAAAAGGCGCGGTAAACAAGACATCTGCGCGCGGCTTTCGATCTGAAACATTCCCACCGTATCGGCTTTTTGCAAAGCTTCATAAACTACGGGATCGTTGGCGGGCAGGCGCCCCAGATCAATTTCCTCGGCGTAATGCTCCTTAATAATTTGCAGAGATTCTTCCAGAACAGACATCATGCCAAGCCCGAGCAAATCCACTTTCACAATGCTCATGGCGGAGCAATCGTCCTTATCCCATTGCACGACGACTCGTCCCGGCATGGTCGCCGGTTCCAGCGGCACAACCGAATCCA
>JAOAPW010000011.1 GCA_025463105.1 Candidatus Acidiferrum typicum
GGCCATCATCGCTACGAAGTCATGGTCGACATCACCGGTGGGCTTCACGGACATGTCATTCATCATTTTCGTCATGGCGGCGTCGTTCTCCTTGAGGAACGCGGCTTCCGCAGCGCTGGGCCGTCGCGAGAGGTCCTGGGCCGAAGCTAGAGACGCCGAACCGATGGCGAACCCCACGGCTGTGACCACGGCGGCTGCAACAAGCGAAGTGATTGATTCTTTTCTGCTTTTCAAAATCTGGGCGTTTGGAACTAGCCATGTGAATCTCATTGTTTCTCCTTCCAAAATGGCGCTGATGCTGATGCCTCTGCGCTGTAATTCCTCCTTGGGTCGTCGTCCTGCTCCTTTCAGCTCGGCGATCTAGCCGGACTCCAACGGATATGGCAGATAAGGAACCAAAGTGCCGTGTTGTGCGCGAAACCGGCTCCGCACGCGGCTTTCCAATCAGCCCCAGGTACGTTAGCGGCGTATTTTCATCGCCATGAGTCAACTGGGTGGCTGGTGTAGGTCTTATGAACTCAGATTAAGCGTCCTGCGGTTGACACAATGTCGGCATTTCGACTGGCGTAGTTGTTCCAAATCGTTAAAGGGAGGCATTCAAAATGAACCGAGCAAGACAAGCGGAGGCTGACGACTTAGACCAGAAGATAATCTTCACGTTCAGCGGTCCAGTGGAGATTCCTGGCAAAGTGTTACTGGCAGGAACCTACGTATTCAAACTGGCAGATACGCTAGGGGACCGAGAGGTCGTTCAGGTCTTTCGCCTTATTTTTCCTAGCTCGGGAGACTGCCAAGCCCGGTTCATAGGAACCACCCGGTAGATTCAGCTGTTGCCGCCGAGGTACGGACGAAATCGGCCCCATCCGGAGGCTAACAACGCTAATCCGCTGTTGCGGTGCTTGTGATCGCCAGGGCGATGTCTTCTTGCGCTTCAAGCTTGGCGGCGTCGATTGATTGGGAATACAGGTCAAGCGTGGTTGTTACTTTGGCGTGGCGCAGAAGGCCCTGAATCGTCTTCACGTCTGTTCCCCGATTCACCAGGAATGTTGCAAGCGAATGGCGGAAGTTATGGAAGCCGAATCGTTGACCCTTCGCAAGCTGGATTCCGACCTCAATGGCTGCGGGACGAATCTTGGCTGCCGTCATCATGCTGGCACTCAACGGCGTTTTGCCTTTCAGTTTTGTTGATGGAAAAATCCAGTCCTCTTGTTTTGCGTAGAGCGTCTGCTGATGCCAGCCGCGAAGCGCATCGGCCAAAAGCTCGCCCAGTGGAACTGGAGCGGCTGAGCCATCTGTCTTCAAATGATCAACCACATCGTTGCCCACCCAGATCCGTTGAAGGTGAATCATCTGGCGCTTATAGTCCAAATCACCCCACTTCAAGCCGAGTGCCTCGCTGATTCGCAATCCCGTTACAGCAACAAGAAACACAAGCAACCGATGCGGGTCCTCTAGTTCCATCATGATGCTGAAGGCCTGCTCCGGACTGACGATGACGGCTTTGTAGTTGGACTTTGAAGATTGCGTCACGAAAGCCACGGGATTTCCGTCGCCCGTCATTGGCAGAATGCGGGACTTCTGCGCCCGCCGATAAACAACATTCATTATCCTGCGAATTTTCTCCCGCGTAGGATTGGCGAGCGCGAGGGCAGCGAGCCATTCCTCGATAGCGTCCGGTTCGATGTCCAATGCGAAGATGTCGCCCCAGCGCGGAAGCAGATAATGGTCCAGAATGTGAGCCGTAATCGGCTGAGTCGTGATGCCATTTGAGTTTCCACGAATTTCAGAAAGTATTGATTTCGCTTTGTATGTCGCGAACGGGCACGCCGAGAAGGGCAAGCAGAGTTGCAGTGGTGAACGAGGGGCGAGTCGCTCGATGATTTGCCACGGAGTTTGATTTTCTTTGTGCGAGTTAGGACGAGCCAGGTTGAAGTAGAGCTGATAGGTCTGCGCCTTGGCGAGGAATTCACCGCGGCTGGTGAAGGTTTCCAGATCGAAGAACTCATCTTCGACCAGGCGGTGAACGGTTTCGACATCGCTTTGATGGGTGTGTTTCTCAATGTACCCCCGGAGTAGCGCGCCGAGAGCAGCGTTAATTCGACGATTAATTTCGCTTCAAAAAATACCGGTCGATCAGATGATCGACCGACAGTGCGCCTGGCCCTCGTGTGAGGAGGAATAGCAGAATCGAACCCCACACCAAATGATCGGTCCAGGCTAGTGGATAAACGAATAGCTCAATAACCGCAATCTCTCCAAGCAACGGCAGGGTCGCAATGCGCGTTGCCAGACCGAGGAATAACAGCACCGGAAAGATGATCTCGACGTACGTTGACAGATGAGCCGCCAGAGCGGGGTCGAGGAGCGGTACCTTGTACTCGCTTTGGAACAGCGCGACTGTAGACTCCGGAGAATTGAACTTGAGAAGCCCCGCCTTGAAGTACACCGAACCCACACCAATTCGCATCGCTAGCTGGATGATCGATAGAGGAAAACGGCCCAGCCACCCCTGCACAGAGATGAACCAGAAGCGTAGACCCGATGGCGCGGCAATGTGATCTCCCGTGCCCATGACTCCCCCTTCAAATTGAGGATGTGGCCGCGATGACGAGGCCGTCGGCAGCGAGCCGAACGAGTGCCCGGCCAGGATCAAAATCTTCATTCAAGTCGAGTGCGCACTGGGCGGCATCGCCGACGGATTGACCGTCGAGGATGGCCTCACGAAAGCGGAACGAATCTGCATCGAGGCGGTTGATCTCGAACTCTCCTCGTGCCCCGCGAATCTCTATCCAAACGGCCGCGGGCTCGAATGTCAGGCGATCGGGGGCCGCATCTGTCAAGTAGAGTTTCATCAGGTCGTCTATTGGCCATGACGCCTGAATGTAACGCACCCCTTCCTGCAGGGTGAGCCTCGCGTCAATTAGCCCTTGGCCATCGATAGTTGAAAAGCAGTCTGGCAACAGCGGCTGCCGGTCAACAGCGACCGAGACCTGGCCGATGCGCCATTCGAGCTCAGCGAAATCACGCACATATGGCGCCCGGTCCGCCGACGGACATATCGAGAGAAACTGCGGAAACCGCTCACCGTATTCAGCGATGCATGGAGCCTCGGGTGGGTGCTCGTACACAAAACGCTGGGCGGCTTCGGTGATGAAGCGCGTTCCGATCAACCATGCCGTCGCTGGAAACTTGCCCAAAAGGGCCGTGACGAGGCTGCTCTCGTAATTTCGGTGATGGATGGCAAAACGTTTTTCCGCATCTCGTCCACCGACGAGCAACGGTGCGACATCAGATGCGTCGCCGGTGACGACGGCCCAACGCAGCACCCGCTGGGTATCAGCGAGCGACGGCACGGTGCACCTCTGGACCTATAGTTTTCGCCGCGATCACATCGGCCCGGGCGGCCTCGCCCATTAGTGTCGCGAGCGGCGGGATATCGTTGTCCCATTCGATCAACGTCGGCTTCGGTCCGAAGCGACGAATGGCGTAGGCGTAAAGGTTCCAAGCAGCTTCGGCCACAACGGTTGCATGCGTGTCGATCAAAAGCTCTTGGCCCGGATTCGCCTCGTCTTCCTCCGGAGTAAAGCCTCCCAGATGCAGCTCGCCGATCGCATCGGCCGGTAGGCCGTCGATATACTCGTAGGCGTTGTAGCCCATATTGTGCGCGCTGAGATGCACGTTGCTAACGTCGCACAACAACTGACAGCCGCTACGGCGCACGAGCTCGGCCAGAAATTCGACTTCGCTCATCGTTGACGCGCCGAAGCCAACATAGCTCGATGGGTTCTCCACCAAGTACGGTCGCCCGAACGCCTCTTGGACTTCGGCAATATGTGATGCAAGTAACCGCAGTGTTTCTTCGTCGTAAGGCAAGGGCAATAGATCGTTGAGATATTCGCCGATATGTGTGGACCAGGCGAGGTGCCCAGACACAAGGACCGGGTCGATTAGATCGATCAGAGTACGAACGCGTCTCACATGGGAACGGTCGAGTCCACTTGCACTGCCGATCGAAACACCGACCGTATGAACGGAGATGGGATAGAACTGGGACAGCTCAATCAGGAGTTCGGCGGCATGCGGGTTCGCCAGAAAGTTCTCAGGGTGGATTTCCAGCCATCCGGCGGAGGGTCGGGTGGCCGCCACCTCCGCGATATGCGGAAGTCTGAGACCGATGCCGGTTCTGTCTACTATACGGCGATTCGATGTCATAGTCGTGGCCACCCTAGCCCCTAACGCGAATGGTTTTATTTCGGCGTCAAGCTGCCGCCGACGATGCGCTCGCAGTAGCCCTGAGGCACATAAATCCAGGACTTTGGATCAGCGTTCCGTTTCGACGTGCCGCCGCACGAGTTGTTGCCAGTCGAGGCGCAGTCATTCTTCCCGGCCTTGGCAATCCCGTAACACTTTTCCGCCGTATAACTCGTAGGAGCGGGAACGGGTTTCTGCGGAGCAGGAATGGCGGGAGCCGCGAAAGCGGCGGCCAGCGCCGATGCAATCAGAACACGCTTGTTCATGTATCCTCCTTTTTCAGGCTTTATTTGTGGGCCGAGCATAAAGCGCCGGACGCGACGTCCTTGCCAAGGCCCATTACTTCCAAGTTCGCACGGATAAACAGAGATTACCAATACTCTGGTTCATGTATCCTGCATTCTCCTTTCTTTACAGATTCCAGATTCTGCTTCCTGGCCGAGTGCATCACTGGGGCTAGCTCATCACTCGGACAGAACCTTCTCAAGTCGTGTATGGCCCCGAGTTCGATTCGTGCAACGTCCTTCATCCGAATCGCAGAACCGTCCGGGTTCTCGCGAATCACGATATTGGCAAAATCTTCTTCCGTGACCAGGCGCCCCTGGGCGCGCATCGTGTAGGTAAAGTCCTGCCCGCTCGGAGCGGGTTCGGCGCCTACATGCCGTGGTTCCAATCCACTCGGAATAGACAGGAACATCTGTGTGAACCGGTTTCGCTACTTCCACTTCGGTCAGCGGGGTCTTCGCTTTATGTGCGCACCCAACCGAACCCACAACGATTGCGCAGGCGGCGACGATCTCAAGCCGACCCAGTATTCGGAGGCGGCGATTAGCCAACGCCAGATATGGATTCTGAAAAAGCATGTTTCGCGCCTTGCCAGCGTGATCTGGTGGTCGGTTGGCTCACGAACGTCCTTCGATCCGAATTCAGCCCGAACTACGCAAACAGTTTCACTTTCCTTCCGACTCGACGCCTGGAGGCTTCTGGCTAACTGGATAGTGAAAGCCGGACATGGAAAAGTTGTACTGGAAGTATGCGTACGGATAGCTGTAATCGTGCCCAGGCGTTGTGGTCTTCAGAAATTGCCCGGCGAACAGGCGAGCGTAACCAAAGCCAAAGGTCAGTCCTTTATTTAAGTTGTATTCGGCGATCAGATCGAGTTCGTTGCCGATGTGTCGGCTTGCGCCGGGATGAGCGGGAACAGCAATGGCTCCGCCGCCGTTGTAAAAATTGTCATTCGAAGTGGCGAGCCAGAAGCCTTCGAACGCCTCTTTGATCTTCCATTTTTTCGTGAGGTCTTGTTCTGTGCCGACTCGAAACTCCACAAGGTTCCGGCGGCCGACCTGATCGGCGAACCCGTATTTGTCATGATTAGAAGGATAGATCTGGTCGAAGGTATTCCAGTCATGTCCGAGCGGATTTTTCGTTCCGGACGCATAGTTGCCTTCGATAAACGCATGCGGCGACAGGCGAATGTTAGGAAACGTTTTCCCGGCGTTCGCATACCCTGCCCACGCGCGAATGGAGGATGCGCCGAGCGAACCTGTCTGCCCGTCAAATTCAGTGTTGTAATCGAAGTCGGCGGGAAGTTTACCCACCCAACGCAGACCCATGGTGACTTCATTAAGGTGCCCGTGGCCGACCTCTTCCGCAAAGCCAGGGTTCGCGGGTGCGACGCGCCATAGAACGTAAGGCTCGAACGTTGCCTGCGGAATGATGGTCTTCAAGCTTCCGTACACTCCGTAGAGGTTATTTCCCTTGATGGCGCTGTGTAAGTCAGTATCGTTTTCCGGCACCACGGAAGAGGCGAACACGCTGACTTTGTTGTCCGCGTGATGAATGTCGACCCGCGCTACATTGAAAGTGCGGCCGACGTTGAGCCAGTCGGACGGCCCGATTACGCGCTCATCTCCGAATTCGAGAACCTGGCGACCCCCCAGGACATCCAGCCAACCTTCTGTGGAACTGCCAATTTGAGCGTAGCCTTCCCAGAGGGTCCAATTGTCCTCGAAAGGATTGGCGTTGGGAATGTGGTGATTGAAAAAAATGCGAGCATCCTGTACTTCAGCGTGGAAGCGCAGCCACTCCTTCGGTTGAATGTTCACCCACGCCCGCAAGCGGTCCAGCAGGTAATAATCATCCGTCCGGGTCAAGCCGATGCCCATCGGACCCTCAAAACGATTACGATATTGGCCGCCGAAGCGCAACCAGCTCGGCAAATGCTTGTTAAGCTCGGCTATAGGAAACAGCCAGTCCGGCGAATCATCGTTCGCATTTGGGCCGGGCGCAGCACTGGACTGGGCGGCCGCTTTTGGGTCAGAGCTCGTTTGGGCATCGACCAGTGCTGGAGTGGTGCTCATACTGACCAAAAGGGCCAGCATTAGCCGTTCAGTCGTTCTCATCGAAATCGCTCCACTTGGCATTTCCCTACGCAGACGGGCTCGCCGACCGAGCGAGGAGAGTGTACAATCACCCAAAAACTTGCGCGAAGCGCGACGTTGTACGTTACCCTCAAGCTGAAACCTGGACTTCTAAAGAGAACCAGCTTCCAACCAAATTCGCCGAAGCCCGTCAACGCGTCAGGACGACTTATCCTGCGATCACTACTTGCTTTTCCGCAGGAATCTTTGCGAGCTGGTCCAAACTGAGATTCAGGTGCGCAGTCGCCATTTCGGGAGGCATACGCCTGATCCATTGGTTTAAGGAAACGTCGACGAATCTGTCGGCCTTGAACATTTCCAAAAACATCACCTCGTCCTTGCCGGTTTTTTCGATCTAATGACCCGCAACCCGGGGAACGTAGCCGACATCGTTGGCATTGAAGTCCATCGTGCGGGCACGTTGCTCGTTGGTGACAATGGTCATGCGTCCTTTGCCGGCGAGCCAGAACTGCCACTCGCTTGCATTGGGATGCCAGTGCAATTCCCGTAAGGCTCCCGGCTGGAGCGTAACGAGCGCGGCCGCGATGTTCTTGGACACCGGGAAGTTGCTCGAGTCCACGATACGGACTTCGCCTCCGGGTGTTCTCCGCGTGGGCGCCCTGGCTTCCATTTTGAGTCATTGTCCCAATTTGGTATTCAGTCGCCACATTCTGTGCGATGCCTCGCACCTGAGATTGCATTTCGAAGGTTGCCGGTGCGGAGGCGTGTCAGCCCTGATTGTGGTTGTGCCGCCACAGGCATGCCTATCTTGTGTCAAATTCAGTTATTTATTTCCAGAGCATGGACGGATGCTTTGGGTCGCAGGGTTCCTGATGCGGGATCGGAGCGGATGCCTCCCCGTCCATTTCCTGTCCATAAACCCCTGGAAAGCGAATTTGTTTTCTTAATAACCCTTCAGCTTCGCGAAAGCACAATTTCACTTATCCGCGGATTCCGGAGCGCTGCGCCGCTTGAGCGATTCCGCGTAGGAACCGTCGCGAGCCGTAAGCAGCGGATCGTCGGAGAGTTCGATGCCGTCGGTCAACCGTCCGGGAGTAAAAAGCAATTTCTTCTGCACCGCATCGCTGTCGGCGACGGTCTTGGTGATCGTCACCTTGCCAAGATCAACCACTTTGCGATCAGGCGGCCATGCCTTCGTCGGGTCCTTAGTTTGGTCGCCGGGCGCGGCAAGTTGTGCCTTGAGATGAAATGTCACCGGGCCTTTGGTCAGGCGCTGTTGCAGATCTTCCCCCAAATAGTTCGGCGATTTCTTTTCAGCCTCTTCCTTGCTCAAATGCACAATCTTTTCGGGCGCGATGATGTAGCGAAAGGCCTGTTTTCTGCCGGCCGCATTGACGAAAATCAGCGCGTCGATGCCATTATACTGTTCGTCAGCGTAACTGTCGGGCGTGCCAAGCGTGGCGTTCGCTTTCTCCACGCTTGGAT
>JAOAPW010000020.1 GCA_025463105.1 Candidatus Acidiferrum typicum
AGACACGCGGCACGGCCTGATCAAAATTCAGGCCCTCTTCCTGCATGCGGCTGCGAATCGCCTCCAGCACCGCGAATCCGCTGTGTCCTTCATTCAGATGAAGCACGCCAGGCGTGATGCCCATGGCACGCAGAGCGCGGAAGCCTCCCACCCCCAGCAGCAATTCCTGGCGAATTCGCACGCGCCCATCGCCACCATATAGTCGCGAAGTGAGTTCCCTGTCCTCGGGCGCATTGCCTTCGACATTTGAGTCGAGCAGCAATAAATCGCAGCGCCCCACTTTCATGCGCCAGACTTTCGCGCGAATGGCGCCGCTGCGCGTCTCAATCTGCACGGTGACGGCTTCACCCTTGGCGCCAATTGCCGGTTCCATCGGCAGCATGTTGACGTCGGTCGGCAAATATTCTTCCTGTTGCCAGCCGTTGCGGTCGAGGCGTTGGCGGAAATATCCCTGCCCGTAAAACAGGCCGATGCCCACAAGAGGGATGCCCAAATCGGATGCGCTCTTGATGTGATCGCCGGCAAGCACGCCGAGTCCGCCGGAGTAAATCGGAACTGACTCGTGCAGTCCGAATTCGGCGGAGAAATATGCCACGGGACGGGGACGCAGCACGCCCGCATGCCTTGCTCCCCAGGTCCGGTCCACGTCGAGATATTCCCTCTGGCGGCGATACAGATAATTAATTCGGCCGTGCAAAACAAGTTCCCGGGCGCGGCGTTCGATTGTTGATAGAGGCATCTCCGCCAGCAACGCAATGGGATTGTGATTGAGCTCCCTCCAGCGAACAGGATCGAGCTCGCGGAACAAGCTGGTCGTGTCGTGATCCCAGCTCCACCACAAATTGCGCGCCAGCGACCACAGCCGCTCCTGAATGGGCGCGACGAAACGATCCAGAGTACGCGCCTCGCTCACAACGGGCGCAAGCTGCGTGGCCGCTTCCGTCAGCATTCTGATTTCGTTCTCTTGAAAAATTCGAGCGACTACGGTTTGAACGACCAGGACGCCTTGCAGAACGCCTCGATCGATCAGCGGGACTCCCAGGAACGACTGGTAGGCTTCTTCGCCGGCATCGCTGAAGTATTTAAAGCGCGGATGGTTCTTCACCTGTTCGACCGCGACCGGCTGGACTTGCTCCGCCACCAGACCCGCCAGCCCCTCATTCACCGCCATGCGTAGAGTGCCAACACATTGAGGACGCAAGCCGAGCGTGGCGGCTAAAATCAGATTGCTGCGATCAGGCTCCAGCAAGTATGCCGAACAAACGTCGGTCTTGAACCGCCTGGCGATCAAGGCGACAACATTGGTGAGTGTTTCCGCGGGCTTGCCGCCTTCCGCAGCCAGGTTGCCGATTTCTTCCAGCGTCAGGACATAAGAGGCATCGAGCGACTGGACACCCTGCACTATCGCCGGAAACTCCTCGTCGCTGCGTTGTGATCCGGCGTTCGATGGCTCCATCCAGGTCCCCTTAGTTTGTGCAATCTTAGTCCGTACAATTTTTTAATTGACACAGACTCACCGTTGCCCCGGCCCGCGACACGGCAAGCTTGGTGAGTCTCGATCTATCCTGGGGAGAAACCATGTCGTGAAGGACGAGTTCCACTACAGCCTCTGCGAACCTGTCCTTGTCCCACCTCGCAAGGCGCAGATCGCGATCGGGGTAGTGCAAATTATTTTCGTCAGAGTGCAAGTGCACGGTCAAATGTGGCCTGATCGGAGAGGATCGGTTGAATTCCCGCTCAATCGTTTCGCATGCCGCCAGGTAAACTTTTTCCGCCTCGGTATAGGAGATTTTTTCGTTGGCAGGATTGAAAATCGTAAAATATCCCAGGGCGGGATCCTTGGAAACAGATAGATACCGTGTCTCGGTTGCGCCCGGATGCGCAACTTCTGTCTCAGCGTTGGGCGGTGAAAAATTCAACACGGGTCCACGATTCTCCGTTCGCAAAGCGGTGACAAATGTGTCCTCGCCGACCGTCGAAAGCACGATTCCTCTCGAATCGGAACCGCTTCCTTCTGATTCTGTTTGCGGCATGAATAGCCCCGTGAAATTCCCTCCTATTTGGCGCACTCGAACGACGGTCGCCCCGGCGGCGCTCTCAATTGAATAGATGAACGTGCCCGTTGGCAGTACCGAGTTTCCCCAATGCACTCTCTGGGCTAACTTGAACTGTCCGCCCGCCGATACCTGTGCATGAGCGGAGGATGAAAACCCGATAATTCCGGCCAACACTAAAATTGCAAACGTACCTGAAATGCCGCGAATCGAATTCACGCCGTCCCTCCTTAGGATTGATCTTTGCTGGAGACGGCGGGGTCTGGAGTCGCATGCACTCAATCGGTACAAACAGGGGCCCTTGGATCGAACTTCGAAGTTCGGATCACATCGCGCGATTCAATCAGCAAAAGAATCGACGTTTTCACTGTCGCAGGAGGATCCCGGAAAGTCCAATCCACAAAATCTATGCGCCTCATAGCAAACGTTTTGCAATAGGATCGCCCGGTCACGCATGCGAGAATTTAACGCACCCTAAAAATGACACATAAATTCGATGCCGTGATTCTTGGCGCAGGCGCCGCGGGACTGCTGTGCGCGATAGAGGCCGGAAAACGTGGGCGGCGTGTGGCCGTTCTTGAGCGCTCGG
>JAOAPW010000112.1 GCA_025463105.1 Candidatus Acidiferrum typicum
TCCCGAGGAACAAATTGACGCTGTCCGTTCCCTGATGGCGTCGCAAGCCGAATGCCGCCCGCATCCTTACCTGACCGTGGGACAGCGTGTGCGAATTCGAAATGGCGCGCTCCAAGGCTTGGAAGGCATTCTTGTTCGCGTCGCGGGAGACCACAGTTTGGTCGTATCCGTCGACCTGATTCACCGGTCCGTAGCGTTTCGACTGGATGGTTACGAACTGGAAGGCCTCTGAAACGCTTTTCGTTTTTCTTTTCTTATCGTCCATTTATTCAACCAAGGGGTCGCAATGCTACATCGCAGCGGTGAAGCAGTAACGAGTATTACGCCCATGACCTTCGGGTCCAAGAATGGAAATGATTCCGGCAATTTTAGTTTTAGTCGTTGGCTGACCGAAGTAATATGGAATGGACGTATCGTCTTGATATTGATGGCGGAACTTTTGCTCGTCACGCTGTCACTTTTAGTTAATTTATTTTTCTTTGCGCCCACAAACAGGCCGTATGACGCCACGAGCGCCATGTTCGTTATGCTTCCCTTGGCGCTGGCCCTGCGTTGCACGGCGCTGCGCATCTTTGGCATATGTGAACGCTCTTTCCGGCATGCGGGAATTGCGGATGCAATTGCTATCGCAGAATCGGTCGGATCCAGCAGCCTCGGCCTGTATTTGCTTTACCTGGTCTTGAAATTTCGCTTCGGTGTGTTCGTGCCGGGGTCTGTGTTCTTCGGCGACGCAATAACACTGTTCCTGCTGCTGTCCGCATTTCACTTTGGAATTCGTATTTATAATTTCAGCTCGGAACATTCGCTGAAAGCGGCCATGGACTCCCGGCGCGCCGTAATCATCGGCGCAGGAGATGCGGGAGTATCCGTGCTGAAAGAATTGCTGGACACCCCGCGTTCCGGGGTTGTCCCAGTGGCTTTGGTGGATGATGACCCGGCGAAAAGAGGGACGCGCATTTGCGGAGTGCCCGTGGCGGGGCCTCTCGCGGCGCTGATCGACGTGCTTTATACATTCCACGCCTCCGAGGTCCTCATTTGCATCCCCAGTGCGACACAGGTCCAACGCCATCGAATCCTTGCGGTTTGCCGGCAATGCGGAGTGCCGGTGCGGACACTGCCTTGCGTGGCTGACCTGCTGAACCATCGAGCGTCGTCCCGCGACCTGCGGGCCGTTTCGATCGAGGACGCACTGCTGCGAGAGCAATTCGTTCCGGATCACTCACTGGCGAGGTCGTTGGTAGATGGGAAAGTCGTGCTTGTCACCGGCGCAGGCGGCTCGATCGGCTCCGAACTTTGCAAACAACTTGCTGCGGCCGGTCCGGCACGCCTGGTTCTTGTCGATAAGTCGGAAAACGGCCTGTTCTATTGCCACCTGGGAATCGAAGAAGCATTTCCGGGTCTTACAACAACTCCGGTGCTGGCGGACGTTACGGACCAACATCAAGTTCAGGAAGCGATGTTACGAGAGCAACCGGATATCGTCTTTCACGCCGCAGCGTTCAAACACGTAGGAATGATGGAACTCCACCCTGATCAGGCCATTCGGAATAATGTGCTGGGAACGAGAAATGTCCTGACGGCTTCGGTGGAAGCAGGTGTCTCGACTTTTGTTAATGTTTCGACCGACAAGGCGGTTAATCCGCGGTGCTTCATGGGTCTGTCAAAAAAACTGACCGAACTCCTGGTTAAGGAGACCGCCGAGCGCTACGGGATTCGCTATATGAATGTCCGATTCGGCAATGTTGCCGGAAGTACCGGAAGCGTGCTGCGCATTTTCGCCGAACAGATTAAAAAAGGGAAGCCGCTGCGCGTAACGGATCCGCATGCGACGCGATACTTCATGAGCATTCCCGAAGCTGTGAACCTGATTCTCTGCGCTGCGGCACTGGGCCGTGGCGGCGAGACGTTCATCTTTAACATGGGGAATCCCGTCAACATTTATGAATTGGCGCGCACATTGACCCTGTTCGCGGGCATCGTTCCCGGAGAAGAATTGCCAATTTATTTCACCGGACTAAAAGATGGCGAGAAAGTCGCCGAGGAACTTTGGGAAGATTGGGAAGTACCCCAGGCCACGGAGAATCCCCAAATATTCCGGTTGAAAGGATCCAATCCCCTTTCCATCGACATCTTCGCCGCCGTGCAACGGTTCCAGGAATTTCTTGCCGCGCACGACCAGGGCGGTTTGATCGAATATGTCAATGAACTAGTGCCTAGTTTTCACCTGCAGCGGTCCGGTATATCCGACCAGACAGAAAGCTGGACGCAAGAACATTTCGCGAGGATGAGCGCATGAACATTCCACTTTCTGCTCCGGACATCGGTGAGCGCGAAATGGATTACGTTCGACAAGTCCTACAATCCAAACAGTTGAGCATGGGACCCTGGCTCGAACAATTCGAAAAACAGTTCGCAGCCTATTCCGGTTCACGCTATGCAATTGCCGTGAACAGCGGCACGTCGGCCCTTCATCTGTGTGTGCGAGCACTGGAAATTGGCGCGAATGATGAGGTGATTACAACATCATTCAGCTTCGTGGCATCCGTAAATTGCTTTCTGTACGAAGGCGCTCTCCCTGCTCTTGTGGACATCGATCCAGTAACTCTCAATCTGGATCCACAAGCGGTCCGGGAGTTTCTGAGGACCAAGTGCAGACGGTCCGCGAACGGCGTGCTTATCGATCGTGAGACCGGCCGAGTGGTGAAGGCGCTGATGCCAGTGCATGTTTTTGGATTGCCTTGCGCGATGGAAGAATTGATGGAAATCGCGCGTGAATATCGCCTGCTGGTATTGGAAGACGCTTGCGAAGCGATCGGCGCCGAAGTCGAAGGCCGGCGCGCCGGCACAATTGGGGATGCGGGCGTATTCGCGTTTTACCCCAACAAACAGATGACCACTGGCGAAGGCGGAATGATCACGACGAATGACGAAAACATCGCGGAATTGTGCCGCAGCATGAGGAATCAGGGACGCGACACTGATGGCGCATGGTTGCGTCACGTCCGGCTCGGCTACAACTACCGTCTAAGCGAGTTGCACGCGGCGCTGGGTGTGGCGCAACTGGAGCGGATCGAAACCATCCTCGCGTCCCGGGCCGAAATTGCCCGCGAGTATGCTGAGCTGCTCGCAGGCCGCAAAGAACTGCAATTGCCCGAAGACCAGCCGGGAATGAAGCGAAGCTGGTTCGTTTATGTCGTCAGATTTCTTGGAGATTCTCCGGCGGCCCTTCGTGAACACGTTCGGGCCCGCCTGCGTGAAAAAGGTATCGCCTCGCAAGTTTACTTCACCCCTATTCATCATCAGCCTTTCTTCCAGCAATGTTTTCCGGAAACCGTTCCTTCGCTACCGTACACGGACCAGGCTGCGGACCAGTGCCTTGCACTTCCATTTCACTCTCGGTTAAGTAAATCCGAAATTCAGACCGTTTGTGATGCAGTCACGGCCGCACTGGAAACGATGCCGCGGATCGCGGCACCGTCCGAACCGGTTCAAGACGTCGCTATGCGTGCGATGGGGACATAACCCTTCATGTCTATCTATTATTTTTCTGGAGTCGTCGGATTTCTTGTGTGTGCCGGAGCCTTGCCGGTCGTGAGGCAGCTTGCTCTACGACTGAATCTTTACGATCAACCCGGGCCGCTTAAAATTCACAATGGTTCCATTCCGCGGCTCGGTGGAATTGCAATGATGGCCGGCCTGCTGGCGACAACCATTCCTTTCCTTCCTTTGACATCCCGGCTCAACGCCATAGCCGTCCTGGTTTTGATCGCTATATGGGCGGTCGGTCTCATCGATGATGTGACGAGCCTTCCGTCTTATGTGCGCTTCTGTGTTCACGTGAGCGCGGGCGCGGCATTCTGGCTCGCCGGTTGGCATTTAAATTGGTTCGCGCAGGCGTCGCTGGATTTTGCGGCCACTTGCGTGTTTGTGGCCCTGGTTGTTAACGCCATGAATCTTCTCGATGGAATGGATGGCCTGGCAGCCGGGACGTCCGCAATCGCTTGCCTGGGTTTCCTGATTATCTCAGCCGGCAACGCGGACACGATGGAAATCGTCATGGCATCGGGCCTGTTGGGAGTTTCCCTCGGCATACTTACCGTCAACGCTCCTCCAGCCACAATGTTCATGGGAGATTCCGGAAGCACGCTCATCGGAATAGTGCTCGCGTTTCTTTGTTTGAATTGGATTCACATTCGGCCGGCGGAACACGGCATTGTGGCTCCGCTGCTATTTCTCACGCTGCCGCTTGCTGACGTGGTTTTGGCCGTTCTCAGACGAGCCAGGTCTCAGGCCGGACTGTTCGATGGAGACCGGCGCCACTTTTACGACATCCTTTTGCGCCGCGGATGGACAGTGCGTCGCGTTTTGGCAGTTTCACTGGCAATTACCTTCGTTTTAGTGATCGCCGGATGGTTGTGTGTTCACGGGATCGTGGGAACACCCTTTGCAGTCGGGACCATAGTCAGCGGCGTTGTTTTAGCCGCATACGTTCTTGGTTCTCTCCAGCCCGAGTCCAAGCGCGTTCAAGACGGCCATCAGCGAACCTCATTGGGCCCCGCTTTAGATTAGGGTTTCGAGCCAATTTTATTTTTATCGGGAGAGGGAAATGTCAACCTACAACATGATGGAAAGAATTCCGAAGACGAGTCCTCGCGACCTTCTGCCCCGCGATCAATACACGGTTCCATACTCGTACATTCGCAACGATATCGAGATTAACGGCAATACGTTCTGGCGAGAAGCACTGCGCACACTTCGTAAACATTGGAAAGTGTCCGTCGCATTCGCCGTGATCCTGGAAATTGCAATCGGACTTCTGGTTTTTTCCATGGATAACACGTATCAGGCCCGCGCCGTTCTGGACATCGAGCCGCCGGGGGCGGACGCGATCGGACCCAACGCCAACGTCGTCGGGAATACTTCCAATGTGGTCGGATACCTGGACACGCAGACGGAAATTCTCGGAAGCGATGGCCTGGCTATGAGTGTAATCGATCAATTACATCTGGATCAGAATCCAGTATTCATGAAGCAAACGCCGCTCGAAAAATCGGTCACCTGGATCGCGGGATTGTTTCAAGCGAACAAACTGAACCATGGAAGGGATACGCAGAAGCTCCTGGACATTTTTCACCACGGTCTTTCAGTGGGGCAGGTAAAAGGAAGCCAACTGGTGGAAGTTCGATACGATTCGCATGACCCGGAATTGGCCTCCCAGGTTGTGAATACAACTGTAAACAACTACCTGGATAAAACGTACCGAACCAGGTATGACGCGACTCTCCGAGCCGCGTCGTCGCTGTCCCCCCGGCTGACCGAACTTCAGACGTCCGTGAAGAAATCCACCGATGCGCTTCTGGAATTCCAGAAAACACACGAAGGCGCGCAACTGGGCGCGGCAGGGGTGATGGGAAGCGATGGAACGACGGCTCCAGCAAGCGCGGCTGGGGGAAATCCGGTGGCGTTGCGAGTCAGCGAGTTGAACCAACAGCTGACCCAGGCAATGGGTGACCGCCTGCAGCAAGAATCTTATATGAAGCAAATCAGAACGGGGAATGTGGACGCCTTGCCGCAAATGAAGGACAACGTCCTGATTCAGGGACTGACAACGCGTCTTGTCGACAGCCGCGCGGAACTCGCACAAGCGTTGGCCGTCTATGGCGGGAACAATCCCCAGGTTCGCAAACTGGAACAGCAGACCGACGAACTTACCAAGCAGCTTGATGGCGAGCGCAATCGCATTGCCAGCCAGATCCAATCCGCGTACGCCTCGGCACAAAATAGAGAAGGGTTGATTCGCAACACGTTGAATGGAATGAAAGGCGAGCTGAATCAATCCAACGCGGACGTGGTGCAGTACGATTCGCTTAAAAGGGAAGCAGATTCAAGCGCCAACTTGTATACGACTCTCTCGTCGCGAATCAAAGAGCTGGCCATGTCCGGCTCGCTCACCTCGAGCAACATCCGCGTGCTCGACGAAGCCCGCCCCCCGGTCGCGCCTGACGGTCCGCACCGATTCCGACTCCTTGGTGTCGGAGCCATGTTTGGAATTTTCGGCGGCGTGATTCTCGCGTTTGCCGCGGAAAATATGAACGACCGAATCTCCTCGGCGGATGATTTGCGGCAATGGTCCGGGCTTCCGGCGCTTGCCCTTGTGCCTCAGATTTCCGTCTCCGCCGCGAGCCGTCGTAGCCTGTCTCCAGGCAAGTCCAGGAATGCCCTGGCTACAAATTCGATGGCCTCGGTTCGAGTGAATGGCCTGAAATTTTTAACAGAAAATCCAAGCTCCCCGGAATCAGAAGCGATTCGAAACCTCGAGACTGCTATCCGAATTCCGGTTTCAGCGAGCGGAGCGCAGACGCAAACCGTTCTGATTACTTCCGCGCTGCCCGGCGAAGGCAAAACAACGGTGGCGACCAATCTTGCGCTTGCCCTCGCCCGGCATGGCAATACGTGCCTGGTCGATGCAGACTTCCGTCATCCCTCGATTACTCCTTCTTTCAGCTTGTCGCAACGTGCCGGCTTGCAGGATCTGCTGGCCAGTCCCGACAATGCGACGCAGGACAACGTCTTAAAGCCGCTCCCGGAGATTCCGAATCTTACGGTGATCGGCGTCGGAAACAGATGGCCGAATGCCCTGGAGACTCTGACGTCGAAACGCATGAGTGAACTTCTGAATGAGCTGCGTAAAAAGTTTGACTACATCGTGCTCGATTCCCCTCCCATCATTCCCTTTTCGGAAGGCCGCTGGCTCGCAACCGTCGCTGACGCATCGATATTGGTTGCCCGCTGCAACACGACAACGCGTGGCGCGATGACGTCAAGTCTGGAAATTCTCGAGGATTTGAAGGCGCCGATTCTCGGGGTGGTTTTGAACGGAGTCGATTTGGACGCCGAATATTATTCCTACGGAGTTAAGGAATACCCCTCCTACGCCAAGTAACTCGAGATACTCAGAAGTATCGAAGGAGAAAAACAATGAGGAAACAAATTTATGTTTTACTGGCCCTTGCTACATTCACATGCGGGACAACTCGTGTCAGTGCGCAGGCTGTGAATCCAAACCGTACCGCGCCACCGTCGTCGACAGCCACTCCCCAGAGTGTGGTGGGCGGTGAGATTTATGGTGGTTACATGATCGGCGTCGGAGACATTCTCGATATTCACGTCAATGATGAAGAAAGAGTATCGGGGAGGTACCAGGTCGATCAGGATGGAAAACTGATCGTTCCGCTACTTTCAGGCGCGATTCCTGCCGCAGGGACAACAACGTTCGAACTTTCGACCCGCCTTCGTGAGGAACTGAAGAAACAGGATATTCTGCGTGAACCGGCCGTTACAGTTCTAATCGTTCGGGGAATGACGCAAAACGTCTCAGTGCTCGGCGCTGTAATGCGTCCCGGCACTTATCCAGTTGAGAAGCCTACCAGTATCATGGACGTGATTTCGCTTGCGGGCGGTCTGGCGCCGAACGCCGGCAGCACCGCTACGGTTTCCCATCAGGGAGATTCGCACGCTCCCGCGGTCGTCAATGCCAGTGTCACTTCGAATAATTCCAGTGTCACTACCAACAATGCGAGCGTCACTACCAATAATGCGACCGCCACTAACAACAAGGACGGAATTCTTTCGATTAATTTAACATCACTGATGGCTTCCAAGGATCCCGCAGCCAACGTTATGGTTCATCCCGGCGATGTCATCACCATATCCACTGCTCCAGTAGTTTTCGTTGTGGGCGCGGTTACCCGGCCGGGCGCGTTTACCGTGCAAGACGCGAAATCACGAATGACAGTTTTGCAAGCAGTGGCCATGGCGGAGGGGACCACATCCCTCGCATCCCTGGGTAAGACCATCATCGTTCGCCAATCGTCAAGCGATACGGAACGTCAGGAAATCCCAGTGGACTTGAAACAAGTGATGAGGGGCAAGCAAAAAGACGAGATTCTGGAAGCCAATGACATTCTTTTCGTTCCAGAGAGTGGACTAAAGGCGAGTCTGCAGAGAATGGGACAAATCGGAACTCAGGCGGCCAGCCAAACTTTGGGATATGGGATGGGCCTTCGCATCGCTCCATAACCATCACGCTGTGACTTTTTTTCTCACCAATCGCACTTAATTCAAAAAGAAAGAAGGGAAGAAGAACAAAATGGGAATAATGACTGCCTCAGCTCGTGCAGTTAAGCCACGGTTTCCGTTTTTTGACCTGCAAGTGCAGTTCGCAACCATCCGTGAAGAAGTCATGCAGGCCGTTGAGGCGGTTTTCGACAGCCAGCAATTCATTCAGGGGCCACAGGTGGAGGTTTTGGAGAAAGAAGTAGGCGCCTATGTTAACGCACCGTTCGCGGTTGCCTGTGCATCCGGCACGGACGCACTTTACCTGGCTTTATTGGCCCAAGGCGTGGGCCCAGGCGACGAAGTGATTACGACGCCATTTACTTTTGTCGCCACGGCAGGATCAATAGCACGCACGGGGGCAACACCTGTTTTTGTCGATATAAGTCCAGACACATTCAACATTAATGTCGAACTCATCGAAAAATCCATCACGAGCAAGACGCGCGCAATTATTCCGGTGCACCTGTTTGGACTTGCTGCGGATCTCTCCCCGATCCTGGAATTTGCCGCGAAATACAAGTTGGCCGTTATCGAGGATGCGGCCCAGGGCATCGGCGCTACTTATCACGGCCAGAAAGTGGGCAACATCGGGAATTTCGGCTGCTTCAGTTTCTTTCCTTCGAAAAACCTGGGCTGCGCGGGAGACGGCGGCATGGTCACAGCGCGCGATCCTGAAATGGCGAAGCGGTTGCGTCTCTTGCGGGCTCACGGCAGCAAGGCCAAATACCATTCGGAAATTATCGGCACGAACAGCCGGCTCGATACCCTGCAAGCCGCCATCCTCAGCGTAAAGCTTCGACATCTCGACACGTGGACAAGCGCCCGGCAGGAACGCGCAAAAATCTATCGACAACTTTTCGCTGAGCGTAAGATCGGGGACGCCATCACGCTTCCTACCGCCGCCTCCGATTACGGGCATGTCTACAACCAGTATGTAATTCGTAGTAAGCATCGCGACTCCCTGCGCGACTATCTGCAGGATCAGGGCGTTCCCACCGCTATTTATTATCCGGAGCCGCTCCATCTGCAGCCTGCGTTTTCGTATCTCGGATATCAGGCAGGTTCCATGCCGGAATCGGAAGCCGCCTGCGAGGAAAGCCTGGCATTGCCGATTTATCCGGAATTGCGGCGAGAAGATCAGGAACACGTTGTCGAAGCAATCGCAGAGTTTCGCAACTCACAATCGAAATCCACGGGGAGGAATTAAAGGTCATGGATAGCCAGATCGCAGTCGGGGTTGTGGGTTGTGGATACTGGGGCAAGAATCTGGTCCGCAATTTTCATCAGCTTGGAAGGTTGCGCGTAATTTGCGACGTTGACCGTCCTCGCCTGGAGCAATTGCAACGGGAATACGATGGCGTCGACATTTGCGATTCCTACGAAGAACTATTTCAGCGCAAGGATATCGAGGGAATCGTGATCGCGGCGCCGGCGGTGCAGCATTACAGCCTTGCGAAGCGCGCTCTTGAGATGGGAAAAGATGTCTTCGTCGAGAAGCCACTCGCCCTGCAGGTGGATCATGCCGAGGAATTAACACAATTGGCGCGGAAGACCGGGCGGATTTTGATGGTCGGACATCTGCTGCAATACCATCCGGCAATTCAAAAACTGAAATCGCTCATCCGCGACGGTGTTCTCGGGAAGGTGCAATATGTATCCTCATCCCGTTTGAACTTCGGCAAACTTCGCACGGAAGAAAATATTCTGTGGAGTTTTGCGCCGCACGATATTTCGGCGATTCTGTACCTGCTGGGTGAAGAGCCCACTTCGGTCGCGGCGCACGGCGGAAATTATCTCAACGCGGATGTCGCCGACGTAACTCTTACCAGTTGCGAATTCGCCAGCGGCGTCACCGCGCATATATTCGTGAGCTGGCTGCATCCTTTCAAGGAGCAGAAGCTCGTGATTGTCGGCGACCGCCAGATGGCGGTGTTTGACGACATGGAAAAGGATCGCAAGCTCGTTCTCTATCCCCATCAGATCGAATGGATCGATCGCCACCCGATTGCCAAGCGCTCCGAGGGCCAAGTGGTTTCGCTTCCTCCGCTGGAGCCGCTGCGCCTGGAATGCCTGCATTTTCTGGAATGCATATCGACGCGGCAGACGCCTAATACCGACGGAGAAAACGGAGTACGCGTGCTCCGCATTCTGAACGCCAGCGAGCGCTCGTTGAAATCGCATGGCCAGGTTCAAAAACTTGAAGAGCATCCGCCTACTTACTTTGTGGATCCCACCGCCAAGGTCGACGAGCCGACCACCATCGGTGCAGGCACGCATATCTGGCATTTCTCGCATGTGATGGCCAATTGCGTGATCGGCGAGAAATGCAATATGGGGCAAAATGTTCACGTAGCGTCCGGTGTCCGCATTGGAGACAACGTCAAGATTCAAAACAACGTGTCCCTCTACACGGGTGTGGAGCTTGAAGACGACGTCTTCTGCGGACCTTCCATGGTCTTTACCAACGTCATCAATCCTCGAAGCTTTGTAAACCGCAAAAATGAATACAAAAAAACATTGGTGCGCCGTGGCGCCAGTCTGGGAGCAAATTCGACGATCGTTTGCGGTACGACGATCGGCGAGTATGCCTTTGTCGGCGCGGGCGCTGTCGTTACCCGCGATATTCCAGCCTATGCGCTCGTTGTTGGCTCGCCGGCACGCCAGATTGGCTGGATGTGCCGTTGCGGTTCGCGTCTGGAAATCTCCGATGAACGCGCGCAATGTGAAAGTTGCGGCCAGGCTTACATGCTGACCAACAACGTTTTGACTCCGACCGCAT
>JAOAPW010000122.1 GCA_025463105.1 Candidatus Acidiferrum typicum
ATTCGATGGCATATCTTCTGCCACGGCGCAGAAGCACGTAGAGCTGGTGTTAGGTATGAAGCAGGCGGGATATCTCAGCCGCGTATTGCTTTCGCAGGACTCCGGGTGGTATCACGTCGGTGAACCCGGTGGAGGTAACTTTCGCCCTTACGACTTTCTTTTTATTGAGTTTCTTCCCTTGCTCGGGCGGGCCGGAGTTTCTGCAAAGGAAATCGAGACGCTCATAATTCGCAACCCGCGCGCCGTTCTTACAGTGCCCCACTGAAGGCCAGGACGAAACATTCATGAACGATCCCCCTTTCCGTATTGGCTTCCCCCCTAGAACTCCACCTTTGTTCTGAATCCGAAGACAACGGCGCGATTCGCGCCTCCGCCCACGTTGGCGTAATACTGGATCACCGGCTGCAAAAGGAGCATTGATGCAACGTCCAACAGAGCGTTGAACTCAACGCCCTGCTCGGTCTTCCGGGAAGACATTCCCGGGGGGAGGAAGTCTGAGCTAAGGCTGTTTCGCACATAGCCGAGCGACATGGTGTTGTGAATGTGCAGAGGCAGCGGCTCGTTGAAGCGTAGCCCCGCCGTGAGCATCGTGTTATTGCGGTTGATATCGGCAGGGCTCCAGTCGTACGCAAAAGTTGCGTCCAGGCCCTTACCTCCGTTTGGATCGATGCGCCAGAGAGCCTGGCTGGCCATCCAGTAGAGCAAATAGTTTCCGGACCTCCTCTCACCGGTCGCGGTGGCGAACTTCGCGGGATTGTAGGAGGCGCCGAACTGATACAGGCCGGAATATCCCTTTCGGCTTTCGACGTTGTCAAACGCTCGAACAGACGATGCCTTCTTTCCCGGAGTAAACCCGATCTCCGATACGCTCACCGGCGTTCCACGAAACTGGGGAACCAAGCCGGTCAGGTTGTGCGAAAAGGGTGCGGGGTCTCCGGCGAGAACCATCGATTTCACGTAGAGGTGGTGAATCGGCACGACGCGAATTTCCATTGCCGGGGTGGAGGGGGGATCGAACGACTCAATCGTCGTGAAAAGATTCCCCAAAGCGTAACCCATCGGCTCGAAGATGAAAGACGTCGCGTAGTGCTGGGATCCATAAAAATCTTGACCTGCGAACTGGCCCACACGCGCGGCAATGCGTTCGTCGAGCCATCGCTTCTCGATCCACCATGAGTCGAGGCGGCATGTATTTGCGCTGGCCATCCCGCTGGGGTTTGTCAGGAGGCCGAGATATGCTCCCAGATTGCCGCCGCCCTGCCAGAGTGCTGTCGCATGGAAATACAACCCCTGCAAACCGGTCAGCGCGCCAAAATCGATATCCACCGTTCCCCGAAATCTGTTCCAGCTTGCCAATCGCTCTTTCCGCTCGCTCTTGAGATTCCACAGGGAATCGCTTATGTATTGGAAATCGAATCGCACGCCACGCTCCAGCAGGCGTGTCCGCTCGCCGCCCCAGTCTCCGAAGAGATGCCCGTGCGGGCCTTGACCCGTCTCGTGGCTGTCCGGACCGCTGAGCGTTTCCTCTTGCAGAGTCTGGGAATGGGCCGAAAATGCAAATACATAAAGTCCGCACCACAATAGAAACAGAGCGCGGAACTTTCGGCCGTGCATGCGTGGGCGATCTTTGACGACTCGTCCTGGCCAATCACGAGGCGCAGAGATGTCAGGAGCATCAAGTCCGCGATCCTCTTTTCGTTCAGCGCGACGCCATCCAGACACACCCTGACCAATCACCATTCCGAGTAACAGGAGCGCGGCTCCGAGCACTCCTGGCGCTCCAAGCCAAAACACCATAGCGGCTCCAACAGTAGCCCCTAAGACGAAGGCCAACCATATTCCGCCGAGAAGTTTGCCCTTTTGATCGGACGTTGGCTCGTTACCTGCTGTCGTTTGAGAACCGTATCTTTCGATTTCGCTTTTGAACAGGGACGTGACCATTCCCGTGAGATACGTGGTGTGAACGCTGATGCCTCCCGCCCGACTGAAAGCCCCATTTTGAAGGCCTAGCGCGAGAGATATGCAGCTGACAAATAGTCCAAACTTGACGGTGAGATGAGACGTCAAAGCGAAATACGCGGTCAAAATCAGAACTATCTCCACTCCCATCACGACAGGAAGTAGAGACCGAGACGTCCTTGCAATGAAGCGCTCGGAGACCAGGATCGAGACAACTCCGGTCAGGAAAAGAGCGATTGTTAAGAGGTGCCGTAGAAAAATTCGCCAATCGTGACCGGCAACGCTAATTGCCGCCAACACCATCGTGCCTGTGATGTGCCCTGTAAAAGTCTTGGCAAGGACATAGCCCGCGGCATCGCAATACCCGCCAACGAGAGCAAGCCCGAACGAAAGCCAAGAATCACTCCGATGATTTTCTGACATAACAACAGTTCACGAATTTGTGATTCAGTGTTGCCCCAGATTTCCTGTTGATAAAACAAGCACCTATGCATCCTGGGATTAAGCGTAGGGCACAAGGAGGCACATCGCGGGCCCGCCTGGACACACGAGTTTGCCGGCTAACCCTCGCATAGTTCGTATCGGCCGTTTTTCAAAGACTGTGAAGGAACAAATCGCGCGTCTCAGATGAGTAGCGCGTCATCCCGTTCTGTTGTGTCTTCGACAAGACTGCACGTTTCACGGATGAGCTCATCTAAGCCGCTACACCTGCCCGGGCCTCTGTTCTGTATTCCGGCTTGTAGACGTGCTTGCGAATAAACGCGACCATGTCATCCGGACGAGTGACCCGAGACAGGCCGGAGTCGAACACGAGTTTCGCTACTCGCGCGGCTGTCTGGATTTCGGTCTCAAGAACATTCGACTGCAGCGGGTACAGGAGACCCTGCTTGAGCAGCTCGGGCGGCACCTGATCTGCCACTGCCTGCCCGGCCTCGATGAACATCTCGTCTGTGACTCGCTTCGACTGCGTAGCGAAGATCGCCATACCGACCGCCGGGAATATGTAGAAGTTATTTGCTTGTCCCGGTAGAAATGTCTGGCCGTTGTAGTGGACGGGCGCAAACTGCACACCGGCTGCATAAATCGCCTTGCCCTTCGACCATGTGTAAGCCTGCTCGGGCGTGCACTCCGCTTTCTCGGTCGGGTTCGATAGCGCAAGGATCACGGGGCGCTGGTTGATCTTCGACATAGCCTCGACAACTTTCTGGTTGAAGGCGCCGCCAACCGTGCTCACGCCGATGATCGTCGTCGGTTTGATGCTCTCGATGGCAGCGACGAAATCCCGCGTTGGCGCGTGCTTGTGAGCGTACGGCTTCTGGAAATCGAGCAAGTCCGTGCGGGATGCTTCGAGCAGACCGTTGATGTCGAACATATAGACGCGTGACTGCGCTTCCTTGAGGCTCATGCCCTGCGCAACAAGCGCGGAACAGAGCAGGTTGGCAAGGCCAATGGCGGCCGAGCCCGCGCCGAGGAACAGATACTTTTCGTCTTTCAGTTTTGTGCCCTTGATCTTGGTTGCATTGATCATGCCTGCGAGAGTGATCCCCGCCGTACCTTGCACGTCGTCGTTGTAGACGCAGTACTTGTCACGGTAGCGCTGGAGCAGGTGCACGGCGTCCGCACCCGTCCAATCTTCGAAGTGAATGCAACACTTGGGGAACACTTCCTGGACCGCTTCGACGAACTCGTCGACAAAAGAATAAAGCTCCGAGGTCGCCGGGCGCGTTCTGCGCAGGCCCAAGTACAAAGGATCGTGCAAGTAGTGCTCGTTGTTCGTGCCCGCGTCGAGATACATGGGCAGCAGGTATTGCGGAGGTACTCCGGCGCAGGCGGTGTACAGCTGCAGCTTGCCGATGGGGATGCCTGCGCCGTTTGCGCCCAGGTCACCCAGGCCGAGGATCCGGCCGCCATCGGTGACGCATATGAACCGAACGTCTTTCTGCGGCCAGTTTTTCAGAACTTCCTCTACCTTGCCGCGCCGCGTGATCGAGAGATACATGCCACGCGGCTGGCGGTAGATATGGCCGAACTTCTGGCACGCCTCGCCTATGGTCGGGTCGTACACAATCGGGAGAAATCGAGCCGGGTCCGACATGACGGTTCGATAGAAGAGCGTTTCGTTGTGGTCAAGCAGATTGATAAGGTAGATGTAACGTTCGAGATCCGTGTTCTTGTGACCCAGCTGCATCATCACACGTTGCAACTGGAGATCCTCGGTCTCGGTTACGTCGGGAACGAGTCCAACAAGGCCGAGTGCCTGTTTTTCAGCCTCAGTGAAGGCGGTCGACTTGTTGAGCGATGGATCGTAGAGCACTTCGATTCCGTGCTTTCCCCTACTGGTCATGTTGCTTACCTCCCTTTCGTTTTCTTAAGTCAGGGCCGGTGATCTTCCACTTCTAAGCAGTCGCGACGAACGCTTTAACCATCTTGCTTGGATCGACAACGCGATCGAATTCGGCCTCGGTCACGAAGCCAAGCTTCAGCGCGGCAGCCTTCAGCGTGAGGTCGTTGTCCAACGCGTAGTGCGCAATCTTCGAAGCCTTGTCGTAGCCAATGACTGGCGAGAGCGCCGTCACAAGCATTAGGGAACGCTCGACGAATTCGTTGATCTTCTTCAAATTGGGCTTCGTCCCCTCGATCAGGAATTTGCGGAAGTTCGTGCACCCGTCGGCCATGATCGTGATCGAGTGAGTGATATTGAAGATGATCAAGGGCTTGTACACATTCATTTCGAGGTAGCCGCCGGCGCCACCGAAACCCACCGCCACGTCGTTGGCCATCACCTGCACTGCGATCATCGTGAGGGCTTCGGCCTGGGTGGGGTTTACCTTGCCAGGCATGATCGACGAGCCCGGTTCGTTCTCCGGGATTACCAATTCGGCGAAACCGGCTCGCGGACCGCAGGACATTAGCCGAATGTCGTTGGCGATCTTATAGAGCGAGACGGCCAGCGTGCGTAGTGCGCCGGAAAGCTGCACCTGATCGTCGTGCGCGCCCTGCACCGCGAACTTGTTCG
>JAOAPW010000128.1 GCA_025463105.1 Candidatus Acidiferrum typicum
GTTCCGGCAGCGGCACAAAAAAATAAGGACAAGAAAAAACAACAGCCGCAATCGGAATCGACACCCGATACCAAAAATCTGCCGTCGATGTCAGACACGCAGGCAGTCGACCTGGCCATCGGCCAGAGCCTGGGCTACTGGCAGATCGGCGACGTCGATTCCCTGCACAAATATTACGCCGATGACGTGGTTGTGGTGACCGGCGGCTGGAGCCCGCCTCTGATAGGTTGGGACAACTACGCCAAGGCCTACCAGGCCCAGCGAGCGCGGGTCACAGGCGGCCGCATGGATCGCACCAACACTTTCATTAAAACAGATGGAAACACCGCGTGGGCTACGTATCAATTTTATTATGTGACTTCGCTGAATAACCAGACTTCAGAGTCCCGCGGACACACGACCCTGATTCTTAGAAAGCGTGGAGATCGCTGGGTGATCGTACTCAATCACTCCTCGATCGTGGACCCCACGCCTGCGAGCCCAGTTCCCGCAGCAGATTCCCCGCAGTCCGGCCGACCGTAGTCTCTTGGGGGCGTACCCGGTCTGGGCTTTAAATGCCGGAAGGGTATTAGAAACTTTTCAACCCTCCATAAATCCAAATCCCGGCGCTGGTCAGCAACAGGACGCCAGAAATCACTGCGAGGGCTATAATCGGCTTCGTCAAACGCGTCATTTTGGCGATGACTGCCTGTTGCTCCTGAAAAAGATGCTGCTCCGCTGCATCGATGAAGATTTGATCATCTTCTCTCGACGAAAGCACTCCGCGGTATATCACCAGAATGATCAGAACCGAAGTGACGACACCCCACGAAACCATCAGAAGCATGAGGAACGTTTGTTGAGAGTCTTGCATAGCTTCCCTCCCTGCGGGTTAATGATCTGGGTGGAAAGGGCCGAATCGCGGCTCCACTTAAGCATGAACCTTGCATGAATCATAGCACTACTGGGGACTAGTGGTGCTTTAGAGTTAAACCGGGCTAGACGCCTCGCGGGGTGACGCATGCCCCACAAGTTATCCAACGCGGCGCGTGATTCGACCCGTTTCCTCCTCGACATTTTGCGCCGCCGCGGAAAAACGCCTCATTTCCCAGGACTTTTTCAGGCGCAAATATCGGTTATTGTATTGACATGCGCGTTGCTCAGGGTGTATTCGCCTTTAGGCTTACAATGGCGTGCGATAATCGACCCACCGTAGCGGAAAACGATGGCGGCAAAACCCGGCCAATAGTTCGAAATGCGCAGCTACGTCATCATTGCAGACTATGGAGAGAGTAATGCCCAATCGCAGAGAGTTCTTAAGAAATGTAGCCGGAGCTTCAGCCGGAATACTGTTTCTCGGTCGTGGCGCCAATACGGCGGCCGAGCCGTCTCTTCAAGCAGGCGCGGCCGCAAAGCGTCGGGAAGTGATGGTGGGCAAGCGCCGAGTCAAGACAGTGGACGTGCACGCTCACGTGACGGTCCCTGAAGCTACGGATCTGCTGAAGGGCACGCCATTGGAAAGGCGTCCCGGCAACCCTCCCAATAATTACGATGACAAAGGTTTACAGGCAGCGCGGCTGCAACAGATGGATGAAGAAGGAATCGACATTCAAGCATTGAGCATCAATTCGTATTGGTACTCTGCTGAGCGTGATCTGGCGAGCCGGTTAGTAAATCTTCAAAATGAAAAACTTGCCGCGATGTGTGCGACACACCCGGACCGTTTTGTGGCATTCGCCTCCGTGGCGTTGCAGTTTCCTGAACTGGCAGCTCAACAATTGGAAGAGGGCATGAAGCGTTGGGGATTGCGTGGCGCCGCCATTGGTGGAACGGTGCAGGGAGATGAAGAGTTGGCCTCAACCAAGTTCGACCCTTTCTGGGCCAAAGCCGAGGAATTGCAGGCGCTCATCTTCGTGCATCCGCAGGACAGCCAAAATGCCACGGGAATTCGCGCCAGGGTTCAGGGAAGCGGCGCGCTGGGCAATGTGATCGGAAATCCCCTGGAAACCACCATGTTCCTTTCTCACATGATTTTCGAAGGCACCCTGGACCGGTTTCCCAACTTGAAAATCTGTGCGGCCCATGGAGGCGGTTACCTGGGATCATATGCTGATCGAATGGATCATGGATGCCTGGTCTTTCCCGAACAATGCAACAAGAAAATCAAGAAAAAACCCAGCGAATACATGAAGCAGCTCTATTATGACGCGATTGTTTTCACGCCGGAGGCCTTGCGGCACTTGATCGCCACATGCGGAGTGAGCCAGATCGGAATGGGCACCGATTATCCTTTTCCGTGGACTGTAACACCCGTGGATGAAGTTTTTGCGGCGCCCGGGCTCAGCGATGCAGATCGCGTGGCAATCCTGGGCGACAACATGTGCAAGCTGCTGAAAATTCCAGCGTAGTCCGGCGGGGCTCGCATGACGTCCTGTTGGACGCCGAGGTCGCGCCAAAGGCGCGGAGCATACCAGCCCGGGGGCAACGCCCCGGGGGACGTGTCCGAATTTATGTTTCGCCCTGCAAGGGCGGAGGATTTCTTCGCCCTTGCAGGGCGCACCGAACGATTCCGAAACCCAGGGCGTTGCCCTGGGCTGGACCACGTCGGCGCTTTCAGCGCCGAAATCAGAGTTGAGCAAATCAATTTCATCACCCATGACGCGTTAGCTGTTTATGGAATGGCTTCTACTGATTTTCCAAAAATAAAAAGGCCAGGAGAATTCATGCCACGGTACCTTTCGCTGCACACGCTGGCCTGCTTAACCAGGCAAGGCGCTGAACATTTAATTACGCGTCTCGCTGCGGCGGAGCGCGTCACCATGCAGCGCGCTCAAGTCAACATGATTGAAGGCAAAATGCTTGTCGAATTCGATTCCCGCGATCGAGACACTCTCGAAAAATGGTTTCACGATGAAGGATTTCACTACGACTGGGTTCTTAGAGTAGAATTCGAGGCACGCGGTGGCAAACTCGAGCCGGCTTAGCAGGTAACAAATGAAGCGTGGAGCCCGCTGAATTTCGCTCGAATGGTAATTTCTTAGAGGAGGTTTCTCATGACTGAATACGCGCATCCCGAAGTTCTGGTAACAACCGACTGGGTCGCCGCCCATCTTAACGACCCCAATCTCCGCCTCATCGAAGTGGACGTGGACACTTCAGCCTACGAACAGGGCCGCGTCCCCGGAGCCGTGGGATGGAACTGGCAAACGCAATTGCAGGACACGGTACGTCGCGACTTGGCAGACCAGCGCAGCTTTGGACAGCTCGCCGGCAGCGCCGGTATTACGCCGGATACGACCGTGATATTGTACGGTGACAATAACAACTGGTTTGCCGCGTGGGGATTATGGCAACTAAAATATTATGGCCACAAGGATGTGCGACTGATGAATGGCGGCCGTAAAAAGTGGCTCGAAGAAAAACGTCCGATTTCCACTGATGCCCCGAAAGTTCAACCCACCACATACACGGCGAAATCTCCCGACAACTCGATCCGCGCGAAGCGTGACGATATTTTCTCTGTGCTCGAGAAACATTCTCCGGCCCAGCTTGTCGACGTGCGCTCCGCCGACGAATTCAGCGGCAAGGTGATCGCGCCTCCCGGCATGACCGAAACCGCGCAGCGTGGCGGCCACATCCCCGGTGCGGCCAGCATTCCCTGGGCGCAGGCGGTCGCCGAAGACGGCACCTTCAAGCCCGCCGACGCTCTCCGCCAGCTCTATGGCGGCAAGGGCATCACCGGCGACCAGGAAGTGATTGCCTATTGCCGCATCGGCGAGCGCAGTTCGCACACATGGTTCGTCTTGAAGTATTTGCTCGGCTACAAAAACGTCCGCAATTATGACGGCTCGTGGACCGAGTGGGGCAATCTGGTAGGTGCTCCAATCGAAAGGGAAATCGCCGCCGCCGCTCGATAGGATTTCAGCCACGCCGATGTCTCGCATCGGCTATGCGCTATTTTGTGACGGCCTGGTTACACATGCCCAGGCCGTCACACGTCACCGCGCTGGGGTTTCGGCTGTCAGATTGTTCAGCTCACTACGAATGATTTCGATCGACTGCGATGGCGGGCCTACGTGGCGGTAATGAGATACTTCAGTCTTTTCGTGGATATTAAAACCAACGACAAACTTGCGGCCATCGACGTCATAAGCGTATAGCGTCGGCAACCAGACACCAGGCGCGACTTCCGACTGCTCCATCACGAAATGTCCTCCGTGATAAACCT
Organism: Candidatus Acidiferrum typicum; assembly: GCA_025463105.1. Classification (GTDB taxonomy): domain Bacteria; phylum Acidobacteriota; class Terriglobia; order Acidiferrales; family UBA7541; genus Palsa-360. Next base: position 4,208 of record JAOAPW010000128.1, read on the forward strand.
TGGCCACGATTCCGCCGCCGAACGAGATATCGCTTGTGACATCGATTTCCAGGCGCGCCGCTTGGGCCTGGGACTCATCGATCCAGATAACGGCATGTACGTGTTCGAAGGCAGCCGCCAAGCGCGTCGCCGGCTTGAAATTCGGATCGGGATCAAGAAGTAACTTGAGGAGCGTTCTCGAACCTCGCGTTTCACGCCCGGCCCCGGTTACGCGGAACGCCTTTGCCATCGCATCCACCAGGTCCGCACGGTCGCGCCGGCGTTTTTCGAATTTCGCGACGTCCTGTCTCACATGGTCGTTGGGATGCAAGTAGAGTTCAAGCGCGGAAACCGCGTACTGCAATTGCTGGCGACGGGCCTCTGGAGTGACCGGCGGGCTACTTTGCGCTGTCTGCAGGTGTATGATCCCCGTGCCGGAGGGGAGCAGACGCTCAGTGCGTTCGGACACCACTTCCGAGCTGTCGCCATCCTTGTGTACAGTGACGTGCTCAATTCGCTCATACTCCTCAATTGCCCGGTCATTGGAGTGCTGGTTTTCGATTAGGTGGGCGATGAGAGATTGAAGTTGTTCGGCTGTAGGCGCAAGGCTAGCGCCGATCGTTGAGCCCTGGTTACCGGGTCGAGGTTCGGCCGTTAACGCCGTGGCTGACAGCGTAAGCAACAGCAGAGGCAGCAGAGGCGCGGCCAGCGCGGCCATGTCTTTCAAAGTCTTCATTGTGCTCCGACGACAACAACGCGTGTCCTCCGGCTGCGTTCAGACACTACAGTTCTGATTCTACCGGGAAATGTGCGGTTGTACTACACAACGCGGCAAGCTTGTGGGAAAGAAGCGGATACGTACTCTGCAGCTCCTATTTACTGCTCCATCTAGATGAGAAGGCGGACCTTAGTGTGAAAGAGTTTGAAGGGGGCGATCCAGGTCGTTTCGCCCCCTTCCTCGTTAACCCGGCCTGTCGGAGGAAAACCGGGCCAACTTGGTGATCATTAATGTTAGCAACACGGCTTGCGGTAAAAAGTTGCGGTGAAAGCGACTTTTATCGCGGCTTCACCTTTTGCACGTGGATTGCATACAATGGGCTGGTCCATGCCACGCCCCTCTGAACCGCGCGCGCCCGTCACCGAAGCCGACGTCCTGGCCCAACTGTCCCGTTCGCGCAAGCCGCAAAGCCTTCGCGAGATTGCCGCGGCGCTTGATTTGCGTCATTCCGCGCGGCGCGCTCTGGTGAAACTTGCGCGGAGAATGAAAAAGCGCGGCGATATTCACGAATATCCAAACGGCAGAATCGGCCTCCCAAAAGAGAAGCAGGGTGCGGAACAGGGAGCGCAGTATGTGGCGCCGCCGCAGAAGGGCATGCAGCAACGTCAAGGCGCTCAGCCCCACGGAAAATCCGCCACAACGCTGCGCCCGGAAGTGAACCAGTTGACCGGGCGACTGGTTGCGCATCGCGATGGTTACGGCTTCGTTGTGCCGGACACGCCGCGCAAAGATCTGGACGGCGATTTGTTCATCGGACGCGACGCGATGGGCGACGCCATGCACGGCGATCATGTACTGGCGGCCATCGAACGTCGCGGACGTTTCGCCGACGGCGCGGGTCGTGCGGAAGGTCGCATTCTTCGCGTTCTCGATCGCGCGCACGCCACTGTTGTGGGTTTGTTCCGCTACGGACCTCGCGGAAACACGGTCACGCCGTACGAATCGCGCCTGGTGCAGGAAATTATTATTCCGCCCGGTGACGAATTGACGCCTGAGCTGCGAGCAAAAATGGGAGGGCATCCGCCACGAAGAGGAGTGCGTTTACCGGAACTCGATGGCGCCGTCGTTAACGTAGAGGTGACTCGATTTCCTCGAGGCGGAGTGGCCGCCGCCGGACGCGTAATCGAAATTATTGGGCGTCCCGGCGATTTCGGCGTGGATGTTGAAATTCTGATTCGCAAACATCATCTCCCGCACCAGTTTTCTGAAGAAGTTTTGGCGGAGGCTGCGGCCGTGGCGCATCCGGTCGGTGACGCAGAGCGCGCAGGCCGCCGCGATTTCCGCGATCTGCCGATTGTTACGATTGATGGCGAGACGGCGCGCGATTTCGATGACGCTGTGTACGTCAAACGCCTGGAAAATGGCAACTGGCAATTGCAGGTGCACATCGCCGACGTTTCGCATTACGTCCGCCGCGGCTCGGCGCTGGACCGTGAGGCGCGCCTGCGCGGCACGTCGGTTTATTTTCCGAATCGCGCCGTGCCGATGTTGCCTGAAGAATTATCGAACGGAATCTGCTCGCTCAAACCGCACGAAGATCGTCTGGTAATGAGCGCAATCATGGAACTCGACGAGAACGGCGAAATCGTCGCCTCTGAATTCACGCGCGGAGTGATTCGCTCAGCCGAGCGCATGACCTACACAGACGTGAACGCCGTGCTGCAAAACGACCGGGCCGCCACCGCCAAATATGCGCACCTGGCCGACAATTTCCGATTGATGCGCGATCTCGCCCTAATCCTGAACGCGCGACGCGCGCGCCTTGGTTCCATCGATTTCGACCTGCCTGAGCCGGTAATCGAATTCGATAAGGCGGGCCAAATGATCGGAATCACTCGCAGCGTGCGCAACATCGCGCACCGCCTGATTGAAGAATTTATGCTCACGGCCAACCAGGCGGTCGCCCGCTACCTCGAACGCCGCGGCCTCGGCTCGCTGCACCGCGTGCACGAAAAGCCAGACCCCAAAAAGATTCTCGAGTTCGAGGAATTGGCGCATGCGTTCGGCTACTCGCTGGGCATCGAAAATCTTTCCGAGCGGCTTGTGACCGTGAAACATGCCAGCGTGCCCCCGCCTCGATTTGACCGGGGAGCGCGTCGCAGGCATGGATCCGCACGGAGGGACGCGCGCCCCAACAAGCCGATGACTGTCAGTGTGCCCGCAATGGACATCGCCATTCGGCCGGAACATTACCAGCGCCTGGCCGAAAAAATTGCGGGCAAGCCCGAAGAACGCATCGTCTCTTACCTGATGCTGCGCTCGCTCAAGCAAGCTCGTTACGCCGCCGATTCGCTTGGCCATTTCGCGCTGGCATTTGATCAGTACACGCATTTCACTTCGCCCATCCGTCGCTATCCCGACCTCATCGTCCATCGCGTCCTGAAGTGGGCGCTCGATCATCCCGAAGCGCGTCCGGTTGCCCCGCCTGCAATTGCGGGACAAAAGCTAGATGATTCCGCGACATTCGGACCGTATCGCCGCGGCGAACTCGAAGCCATCGCCGAGGAAACTTCCGAAGCCGAACGCCGCGCCGAAACAGCCGAGCGCGAACTGATGGCCTGGAAGACGGCGCAATTCATGGAACAGCATCTGGGCGAGGAGTACGAGGCGCTGATTATTTCCGTGCAGAAATTCGGATTCTTCGTCGAGCTCACGGAAATCTTCGTCGAAGGCATCGTGCCCATCACGCGCATCGAGGAACTCACCGGCGAGCAAGCTTTCTACCGCGAACGCGATCACGCCATCGTCAGCGGCAGCGGCGGCTACCGCGGCGGTTCGCGCGATGCAGCTCAAAAGAAAAAATCCGGCCGCGGCGACCGAAGTTCACCTCGCTCCGGCCGCACCGAAAACGTCTGGAAACTAGGCGACCGCATCCGCGTCCGCGCCGAACGCATCGA
>JAOAPW010000158.1 GCA_025463105.1 Candidatus Acidiferrum typicum
CTTTCGATCCCCACCGCCCCTAATAATCTCGCTCCCCAAGGCTCCTATCGCACACTGAGCCGTGATTCCATGCGAGTAACCGTCACCGAACTTTGTGACGTGCTCTGTTACATAGAAAAGCAGTGAAAGTCAAGCCCCACAAACTGGGAACAAGTCGGGGAACAAACTGGGAACAGAACACCCCAAAACAGGATCAAATAGGGCCTACCAGCACCTAGCTAAGTCATTGAAAGGCAAAGACGGGCTAAAACTTCCTTCAGCTCATAACCCGAAGGTCGTTGGTTCAAATCCAACCCCCGCAACCAGCCATCATACGTTTTCACGAGGGCTTCCGATTTTTGAATCGGGAGCCCTTTCTGCTGAATTGCAGTTAAGCTGAGAGACTTCACAGATTTTCTATTGTTTTACCCCCCAGTCGTGCCGCTTCAACGTTTTCCTTCCATTCGGAATGCGTATAGACATCCCGGGTCAACGATCCGACCGAAGCGTGGCCGAGACGTTCCTGAATAGCCTTTAGCGACACCCGGAGAGATGAAAGTAACGGACCGCTCACCTATTTGTTGCCAGAGTCCCCAAAATGGTGCAGGAAATTTCGGTATTTGACGCTGTATCTGGTGTCCATATTTGGCCTCGACACTAGAATTGGCGTTCAACGACAGCGGTCTTGCTTTCGCCTGATTTCTACAAAGCCTTTTCATTCATAAGGGTGGATCAGCGTCGCATTTTGCGCGAGATGTGGCAGGCGAACTGCTTTTGAAATGGGTGGCTGAGCAGATCAGGAGAAAGGAGAGCCTACCTCAGAATCGCATCGATGTGCACACGCAGTTGATGTCTCCGTTTTATGTTGAGGAGTTGAAATCACACGGTGGTGACGTTCGTCCCCGACTTGCCACCCCTTGATTCCAGGGGCGGTGAGCGATGACAACTGACCAAGGCGATGAACGAGCATAGTGAGCCAGGAGAGGAGTTGCGTGTGCCGGAGTCACCATCGCTGCGCCACGACTCCCCGGCCCCGCCGCGCAAGAAACGAGGGGTGTTGGGATGGGTCGTGTTGCTGCTTGGCTGCATCGGGATTATTTCCTTCGTAATCCGCAACAGTTACGACGCTCGCAAAACAGCGCAGGCCTCAACTCCTAAATCTATCGCTTCTGTCGCGATCACGACAGCCACAGCGCAGAAGGGCAACATTGGCGTTTATCTGGACGCAATTGGCACGGTCACGCCTGTTTACACGGCCTCCATTACATCCCAGGCAAACGGAACCGTGACCGCCGTGAATTACAAGGAGGGTCAAATGGTGCGGAAGGGCGATCCTCTAGTCGAAATCGATCCGCGCCTCTACCTGGCGCAGGTGATGCAAGCGCAAGGCGCGTTAGATCGCGATACCAACCTGCTTGCCCAAGCCAGGATGGACCTGGATCGATTCCGCGCAGCCTGGGCGCGCAACGCGATCCAGAAGCAGACGCTTGACGACCAGGAAAAACTCGTGCTCCAACTTGAGGGCACCGTCAAGAATGACCAAGGCGCCCTGCAGCTAGCACAGGTACAGCTCAGCTACTGCCACATCACAGCGCCTATCGAGGGCCGGGTGGGTCTGCGCCTGGTGGATCCCGGCAACGTTGTTCAGGCCAATCAGACCAGCGCAACCACGGGGGCGCTTGTGGTCGTCACACAGATCCAACCGATCACTATCATTTTTACGATTGCCGAAGACAACCTGAGTGAAGTACGGGAGCAGGTGCGTCACGGACCCGCTCTGCCGGTTGAGGCATTCGATCGCACGCAGGCGAAAAAGATCGCCTCCGGCACGCTGCTGACACTCGACAACCAGATCGATACGACCACAGGAACGGTGAAGCTCCGCGCGCTTTTTGACAACCGGAACGACGCTCTTTTCCCGAACCAGTTCGTGAACACCCGGCTGCTGGTCAAGACGTTGAGGGACGTCACGCTGATTCCCACGAATGCTATTCAGCACAATGGACAAGAGGCCTTCATCTATGTCATCCGGGACGGTGCGGCACACATGCAGACCGTCACGACAGGAGTTTCGGACTCCGGCATGACCGCAGTCGAAGGCATCAATCCGGGCGATGTCGTCGCCACCAGTAGCTTCAACAAGCTGCAGAACGATTCAAAGGTCGTTATATCGAACCAGCAGCCTACCTCCAGCGCAAACGGGAGCAAAAGCCCGTGAGTCTATCTAGCCCGTTCATCGTTAGGCCAGTCGCAACCTCGCTCCTGATGGCCGCGGTCTTATTGGCAGGCGTTTTTGCTTATACGCAATTACCGGTTTCCGCCTTACCGCAAGTCGACTACCCGACTATCCAGGTACTCACGTTCTACCCCGGCGCCAGTCCGAGAGTAATGGCAACCACGGTGACGGCGCCGCTCGAGCGCCAGTTCGGCCAAATGCCGGGCCTCAGCCAGATTACCTCCACCAGCTCCGGCGGCGTCTCGGTCATTGTTTTGCAATTCAATCTCAGCCTGAACATCGATGTCGCGGAGGAAGAGGTGCAAGCGGCTATCAATGCGTCGCAAAGTTTCCTGCCCTCCAATTTGCCGGCGCCGCCGGTCTACACCAAAACGAATCCCGCCGACGCGCCGATTCTCACGTTGGCGGTTACCTCCAGCTCCATGCCACTGTCGCAGGTCGAAGATCTGGTCGATACAAGGCTCGCTCCAAAGTTGTCACAACTCAATGGAGTCGGCTTGGTCAGCATCAGTGGAGGCCAGAAGCCGGCTGTCCGCATTCAGGCGAATCCCGCGGCACTTTCTTCCTACGGGATCAACCTCGAAGACCTGCGCACCGCGTTAACGCAAACCAGCGTGAATCAGGCGAAGGGCAACTTCGATGGTCCCCACCAGGATTACCAGATCGACTCCACCGACCAGTTAACCGACAGCGCTCAGTATCACAACGTCGTCGTCGCGTACCGCAACGGCGCGCCCGTTTTCCTGAAAGACGTGGCGCGGGTGCTCGATGGTGTTGAGAACAACAAGCAGGCAGCGTGGATGAACCACACGCCGGCGGTCGTCATCAATATTCAGCGCCAACCCGGCGCCAATACGATTAACGTGGTCCGAAGCATTAAGTCACTACTGCCGCAGCTCGAGGCCGGCTGGCCTGCTTCGATTCAAGTAACACAGCTCACCGATCTGACGACGTCCATCGAGGCGTCCGTCTCAGACGTGAAGTTCGAGCTGGCGCTGACTATCGGGCTTGTCGTGACGGTGATCTTCCTCTTTCTTCGCAGTCTCTCCGCCACCATCATTCCCAGTGTGGCGGTACCGTTGTCGCTGGTCGGTACGTTCGCTGCCATGTACTTCTTCGGCTATAGTCTGGACAATCTGTCGCTGATGGCGCTGACAGTCGCGACCGGTTTCGTAGTCGACGATGCCATCGTGATGATCGAAAACATTTCCCGATACATCGAGCAAGGCGAGACGCCCATGCAGGCCGCGCTCAAGGGCGCGGAACAGATCGGTTTCACGATTCTGTCGCTTACGATCTCCCTGATTGCGGTGCTCATTCCGCTTCTATTCATGGGCGACGTAGTTGGCCGCCTCTTCCGCGAATTTGCGGTGACGCTCGCGGTCACCATCGTCATTTCAGCCGTCGTTTCGCTTACGCTCACGCCGATGATGTGTTCGCGGATTTTGAAGCACAAGTCCGAGCAGCAAGGCAGGTTCTACAAGTCATCCGAGCGTGTGTTCGAGCGCATCATCGCCTTGTACGGGCGCACTCTCAGATTCGTTTTGCGATTCCAGAATGTCACCTTGCTGGTTGCGGCTGCAACGCTCGCACTCACGATCTATCTGTACATTGTCATTCCCAAGGGTTTCTTTCCGGTGCAGGATACTGGCGTAATCCAGGGCATTTCGCAGGCGCCGGAAACCATCTCGTTCCCGGCCATGGAGGAAAAACAGCAGCAGCTCGCCAGTATGATTCTGCAGGACCCAGCCGTCGAAAGTCTTTCGTCATTCATTGGCGCGGACGGCGCCAACACCACTTTGAACAGCGGCCGAATGTCCATCAATTTGAAACCGCTGAATGTCCGCAAGATCAGCGCCTCTGACGTCATCCGCCGGTTACAGCAGAACCTGCAAAACGTTCAAGGGATCACGCTCTATATGCAGCCGGTGCAGAACATTACGGTGGACGATCGCGTGAGCCGTACGCAATACCAGTACACATTGGAAGACGCGGACGCGAGCGAGCTCGATCTGTGGACCGGCCGTTTCGTCGAGAAGCTCAAACAGCTGCCGCAGCTCGCTGACGTCGCTACGGACCAGCAAATCGGAGGCCTTTCGGCATCACTCGTCATCGACCGGGTCACGGCCTCGCGTCTGGGCATCGCTCCCTCCACGATCGATAACACGCTCTATGACGCTTTTGGGCAGCGCCAAATCAACATAATGTACACGCAGGTCAACCAATATCACGTAGTCCTGGAAGCCGAGCCGCAGTTTCAACTTGATCCAAAGAAGCTCGATAAAATATATGTCCAGGCGAACGCGTCCTCAGGCGCGACGGGCCCTGGTGCTACGTCTTCCTTCGCATCCTCCGGATCTTCTGCAGCAGGATCGAACGCACCCACGGCTACCGCGCAATTCACGCCCTCCCCGGCGGTTCTCACCGCACCGCTGAATGCTCTCAAATCAGGCGTCGGCGCGACTGCCACTGCTGCGGCCAATGCGGCCACCAGCTCCGCGCCCGCGAATGCGGCGCCGTTGAGCGCCTTCACGCATTTTGAAAGTACAACATCACCGCTCGCGTTAAATCATCAGGGTCAGTTTCCCGCCGCAACGGTTTCCTTTAACTTGGCGCCCAATGCATCTCTCGGCAGCGCCATCGCCGCTATCGACGGAGCCGCGAAAGACCTCAGTATGCCGCCAAGCGTGCAGGCCGATTTTCAAGGAGCCGCTGCAGCTTTTAAGAACTCTCTGTCAAATGAGGGACTGCTGATTCTCGCCGCGCTAGTGACTGTCTATCTTGTGCTGGGCGTGTTGTACGAAAGCTTCATTCATCCCGTCACGATATTGTCAACTCTGCCCTCGGCGGGCGTCGGGGCGCTTCTGGCGTTGATCCTCTTCCACCAGGACCTCAACGTCGTCGCCATCATCGGGATCATTCTCTTAATCGGGATCGTAAAGAAGAACGGCATCATGATGGTCGATTTCGCGCTCGAGGCGGAGCGCCAGCGTGGGAAGAGCTCGACCGATGCCATCTATGAAGCCTGCCTGCTGCGCTTCCGCCCCATCCTCATGACCACTATGGCAGCGCTGCTTGCAGGCATCCCCTTGGCCCTTGGAACCGGCATCGGATCCGAGCTGCGGCATCCCTTGGGAATCGCCATGGTTGGAGGTCTCCTGCTCAGCCAGGCGCTCACGCTTTACACCACGCCCGTCATCTACATCTTCTTCGATCGTTTCGCGAAACGGAATGAGCCACCGGCGGCGGCATGAACCCTTCGAGACCATTCATCAGCCGGCCGGTGGCCACCACGCTCCTGACAATGGGGATCGCTATTGCGGGGGCCGCGGCCTTCACTGTGCTGCCGGTGGCGCCGTTGCCGCAGGTCGACTTTCCTACCATTTCCGTTCACGCCGGCTTACCTGGAGGGAGCGCGGACATTATGGCATCGTCGGTCGCTACTCCGCTTGAACGGCAGTTCGGACACATCGCCGGCGTCACGGAGATGACTTCTTCAAGTTCGCTCGGCAGCACTTCCATCACGCTTCAGTTCGATCTCAGTCGCGATGTCGATGGCGCCGCGCGCGACGTGGAAGCGGCCATTAACGCTGCCCGAACTTACTTACCCTCGAACCTTCCCGCCAATCCAACATACAGGAAGGTCAATCCCGCCGATTCGCCGATCATGATCATCGGCCTCACATCGGATAAGTACGACCGTTCCAAACTTTACGACGAAGCTTCCACCGTCATCCAGCAGAAGCTCTCGCAGATACAAGGGGTTGGCCAGGTAACCGTCGGCGGGGGTGCGTTACCTTCGGTGCGCGTTGAGGTTAATCCCACGCAGCTCAACAGTAAGGGACTTACCCTTCAAAATGTCCAATCCGTACTGAGCCTCCAGAATGCAGATCAGCCCGCGGGACAGATTTCCGACAATCTGGTGACTGCAGACATCGTCACCAATGATCAGATCTCTCGGGCCGAGGACTACAAACCACTGGTCATCGGCTACAACCACGGCGCAGCCGTCCACCTGTCCGATGTGGCCGACGTTCTGGATTCAACGCAGGACATCCGCACCACCGGCTCCCTGAACGGCAAACCTGCGGTTATGTTGATCGTCTTCCGCCAGCCCGGCGCGAACATCATCCAGACCGTGGATCGCATTCAGGCTCAGCTGCCGTCCGTGAAAGCCTCGATCCCGCAGGGCATCGACACTACCGTCGTTCTCGACCGCACCACCACCATTCGCGCCTCTGTCGCCGACGTTGAGCGCACGCTGGTCATCTCCATCGTTCTGGTCGTCGTGATTGTGTTCCTGTTTCTCAGAAACGGACGCGCGACCCTAATCCCCAGCGTTGCCGTGCCGGTCTCGCTGATCGGGACCTTCGCCGCAATGTATCTGTTCGGATACAGTCTCGACAATCTCTCTCTGATGGCGCTCACGATCGCGACAGGGTTTGTCGTCGACGATGCGATCGTCGTGATGGAGAATATTTCACGCTATCTCGAGGCCGGAACGCGACCTTTGGCCGCAGCCCTCGAGGGAGCCAAAGAAATCGGCTTCACCGTGTTCTCGATCAGTATCTCTTTGATCGCGGTCTTCATCCCCATCCTCTTGATGGGCGGCATCGTCGGCCGCCTTTTCCGCGAATTCGCGATCACTCTTTCCGCCGCCATCGTCATCTCGATGATTGTTTCCCTGAGCACTACGCCGATGATGTGCGCGCATCTGCTGAAAGACGTGGGCCATACAAATCATGGCCGGCTCTACCGGGCGAGTGAAAAGTTCTTCGCCGGGATGCTTTCCTTCTACCGGCACTCCCTGACCTGGGTGCTGAGACACCCCAGTCCGACTCTCGCCGTGCTCTTACTGACCATCGCGTTAAACTTCGTGCTAATTGTCAAGATTCCGAAAGGATTTTTTCCGCAGCAGGACACGGGAGCGCTGGTAGGCGGTCTTCAGGGTCCGCAGGACGCCTCTTTCGCGGTGATGGACAATTCGCTCCAGCAATTGATCGGTGTGATCAAGGATGACCCCGCGGTGGCCAATGTAATTGGTTTTACGGGCGGCCAAGGCCCTTCGAATG
>JAOAPW010000162.1 GCA_025463105.1 Candidatus Acidiferrum typicum
TGTGGTTGGATTCACGATATCGGTGGAGTCCACGACCGCCTGCGGACCCCAGGAGGGCTTCGTGGTTTCGTAAAGCGCTTTACCCCACGGCGTCATTTCCGGAATTCCGCCTACAAACGAATATCCGGCCCAGCGGCGCGCACTAGCAGGCATGTGTCCTTCCCAAACTCCTGAAAAATCCGGCGCGTGGTCTGCGGCGGCTTTGAGTTTGGAAACTGCCCGAGCGTCCGGCTCTTTTTTGGCCTTCGCCGCAGCTTGTGTGGTTTGCGCGCGCAAAATCGGAGAGAAGCTAAGGACGGCTGCCAATCCAAATATTGAAACTGCCACCCGCTTTCGCATATCCGCCGTTCCTCCTAAATTCGGATCAAATCAACCCGCCAAGGAACTTGCACTTTCAATGATTCATGCAAACGAAAGTGCCGCGCGCAACCGATTCAGCCCTTACAGCCCCTCAGATAATTTATTGCCCGGGCTCCGGCGGAGGGCCAAGAGGAATCACTTCGCCATTCGTATAAGAGATCTTCCGGAGATTCAGGACTTTCAATCCATTCTTGGCAGGATTTCCTGTGACTGTAATCTCATCGCCGGGCTTGAGTTTTTTGCCGTTCCAGCCGTATCGCACGAGATGATTCGGCGCCGTCATTTCGATGGACCATTCCGCGACTGCACCTTTGTCATCCTTCACTTCCAGCGCGATTAGCGGGTGCGGTTGAATAAAAAGAAATTCCTTTACAGTCCCCTTGAGCGTAAGTGGATTCGCGCTGTCATAAGCTGAAGATCCATGATGCGCGAACACAGGCCCTGCGAGCAGGAACAAACACACGCTTAGACACAACCCACCAGGGAGCTTATGACTCATCGGCGACCACCTCCATTTGCAATCGGCGTGCGGTTTGGCGCAGTTTCCCACCGCAGCGCCTTGCGTGTCAATATCTCAATGAAGGACGTGCACCCTATGTTTCGCGTTTCATTTACTCAGGCGGGCTCCAAGTAGAGGCCGCACCCGTACTCAGGCGGGCTCCGCGCTTCACTTGAAGCGCTCAGCGTAAAAGTAGAGCCCGCACCCGTAAGCTTTTTTTGAAACGCGCATTAATCAGATGGAGTCATAATACAGTCGGCAATTACGCAGCTCCTCGGCTCCGACAACATGAGCTTGACAGGGTGTGGGAGCTGCCGTAATGTTCGTCCAAATTGGGGTCACACATGCAAATGGAGTATGAAGATTCGGCGCTGTAAAGATTTACTGCCGGCCGAGTTGCTGTCCGTAGGCTTATCAGCGGCTCCAGACGGAGCCTGCATCCGTACTCAGGCGGGCTCCGCGCTTCACTTGAAGCGCTCAGCGTAAAAGTAGAGCCCGCACCCGTACTCTGGCGGTCTTGAAGTAGGGCCCGCACCCGAACTCTAAACGACTTGTCGAAGGAGGCGTGGATATGGATTCCTTGTTGAACGTAAGCCGAAGAGGCCTGGTCAAGTGGGGTTTGGCGGCAGCGGGACTTCCCGCGCTTACCAAAGTGCTCGGGTCATCTGCCTTTGCGCAGGACGCCGGCTCCGAGGGCGGAAAGAAGGGTGCGGTCGGTGGTCGCGCGGATAGTGAACTCTTCACTGGAAACGGATTGCCGGGCGGAGGACAGTTGGAAATCCGTTTGACGCAGACGATGTATACGAGCGATCCGGATCAGCTGGAAGTCGCGCAACGCATGAAGCCTTTTGATCTTGATTCGTGGGTTACGGAATGGACGCGCGTCGCCGAGAGAAACGAACAGATGGCCGAGAAGTTTGCGGCTGACGGATACAAGGTCACTGCAAGCGAATACTACCTACGGGCCGCGGCCTTGTATCGTGACGCGTGCTGGCCACAGCCGGTGACGGATTCGCGCATGCTCCCCACATACAAGAAAGCGCGAGACAATTTTGACAAAGCCTGGAAACTCGTGCGGCCTCCCTTCGAGCGCGTGCAGATCAATTACGAAGGAAAGATGCTGGATGGATATTTCCGGAAACCGAACAACCCGCCAGGCAAGAAATTCCCCGTGGTCATCGCGTTTCAAGGCGCGGATACCATGGCCGAGGCTACCATCATGGGCGGCGGAGCATACTCGGCGCGAGGCATGGCGTATCTGGCGGTGGATTTCCCGGGCCAGGGTGGCGCGCTTCGTCTGAAGGATCTTCACCTGCCGCCGGATACGGAGAGAGTAGCCAAAGCCATGATCGATTACCTCGAAACACGCCCGGATGTGGATGCCACGCGGGTCGGGATGCAGGGAATCAGCATGGGCGGCTACGGAGTGCCACGCGCCGCAAGCGGCGAGAAGAGAATCAAGGCTGCCTTCATGAGCAGCGGCTCCTACGATCTGAAGGCGGACTTGTTTGAATATTATCCTCCCATACAAGAGCGCGTGCGCTGGATCATCGGCGCAAAAGATCTTGCGGATGCGCGCAAACAACTGGCTGAATATACGCTGCAAGGAAGAGCCAACAAAATCGAAGCGCCCATGCTGATCGGCTACAGCAAGGACGACCGAATCATGGACCCAGCAGGCGCCCTGCGGCTCTATGAGGCGGCTACAAATTCCAAACGCGACATGGTCGAAGGAACGGGACACGTTCAAGCAGCGAATGCAGGCGGACCACGATTGTCGCGTCCCGCAGTCTTTCCGGACTGGGCTGCCAAGACGCTAGGCGCGGAAGTGTAATCGTCTCGCGAGCCTTCGTACAGTAAAAATGAAAGGGCCGGTTCCGTAAGCGGGACCGGCCCTTTTGATTTTCAGATCGATCGGTGACGCTCAGTTAGAAGATGAGCGACTGGTGGGGGCGCTGATGCAACACCACCTGCCGGCCCTGCGGTGTTAAAATACGGAAGAGCATCCCACGAACCATTTCGGCCATAGGCGCAGGCCGTACCATGCATCGTATTCGTGCCGGATTTAACGCCGACGTTGACGATCGAGCCGGGCTTCCAGCCGTATTCGGCGCGGGGATTCTGTTACGTTTTGAATTCGTCGATGGCATCGATGGAGATCAGCGTGCCTGCGTCGCCTGCGGCCATGACGGCACTGATGATCGGTTGGGCCATCCACGGGTCACTGCCGTTGACGCCTTCAAACAAGTACACGTTGTCATGAGCGCGCATGCCATTGCTGCTCTGCGACCATCCCGAGCCACCTGGATAAATCGTCACACCGGGGCGCAACTGCAACAGGTTGGCGACTTTCCTGCCATTCAGCGGTAGATCATTGATGATCTCATTCTGGAGCGTTCCACCCAATTCCGCGTTCGTGGTTTCCACGAGCGGCAGCGCTTCGGTCACAGTAATCGTTTGGGCTTGCTCGCCTGGCTGAAGTGTCAGGTCCACGCGAATTTCCTGACCGACTTCCAGCACGATGTTCTGGCGCTCAGTAATTTTAAAACCTTTGAATTCCGCGCGAACTTTATACGTGCCGGGAATCAAATTGGGAGCATTGTAAGATCCGGAATCGTCCGTGGTCAGTGTCCGGGTAGTTCCTCGCTGCACATCGAGGACGATTACCGTCGCGCCACCGATGGCGCCCGCGGTTTGATCTGAAATGGTTCCCACAATACGGCCCGCACTGCCTTGCGAAAACGCAGGAAGGCTAAGCAGCAACAGCAAAGATGTTCCACACAACGCGCGCAGAAAAGTTCTGATATTCGAACGTACCGCATTTTCCCGACGGCTCACGCGAATCGATGCGTGCGCTCCCATTTTCGCTCCTATTGTGCGTCGGCAAGGCGCCAACGCTCTTGAGACAATGGATGACCTGGTCTAACGAACCTGGCCCACGTGCGTACGATTGAGCTCGAGTTCTGTGTTGTGGCGTGTTCCACGCTTCACGATGCTTTCACGAATGTTTTCTGTGCGCACCCGTGCATCATGAAGCGCGAAACGAGCCTGTGGACCTTCGCTCGTGCCCTCAGAATGACTTTTCCACGTACTGTTTGGACTTGGGGACGGATTACTGAGGCCAAACTATGCCGATAAATATTAAGGGAACATTAAGAAAAGATAAATATGGACGATATGCTGAACAAATGGCCTGTAAATGCAACCTTTTCCTTGACGTGTTCAGATTTCCAATGGTATTACCAATCCAACGCGAGGTGGAATTCCCAGTTTATAACCTACGAGCCTAGTTTATAGCGCATATGAAATCCAGGTCGGACAGGCGCGCGGGCAACTAGATTGGGCAGTCGGCGTCATTTTCAAGTTCAATCATTCGAGAACGGGATTTCATCGGACGAACGGCATTTTGGGTGTTCCGGGTCGATTTCAAAATCGTTGATCGGAGGCACGTATGCGAATCATTACGTGGGCGGGTGTAAAGAAGTTGATTCAGATGTCGGGGGTGTGCTCCGCTGTATTGCTGGTCAGTTTATCCGCGTTCTCTCAAGCCAATAGCGGCCGAATTCTGGGAAGTATCACGGACCAAACCGGTGGCGCGATTGCCGGTGCGGCAGTAAGCGTCAGAGATGTGGAAAGAGGCACGACGCGAACTTTAACGACAGATGAGGCAGGAGCGTATAACGCTCCGAACCTGGTTCCTGGCTCCTATACTGTCAAGGTCGAGTTCCAGGGATTCAGGACTGTGGAGCGCCAGAATATCGTGTTGGAAGTCGGCAAGGAAGTTCGAGTCGACCTTTCCCTCCAACCCGGCGATCAAGCACAAACGATCACGGTAACGGAGGCTGTCCCGTTAGTGGAGACCACAAATGCCACGCTCGGCGGCACACTGAGCAACGCGGCCATCGAGGACATGCCTCTGAATGGCCGGAATTTCATGAATCTACTTCAACTGCGCCCTGGCGTGACGATTTATCCGGGTGGCGGCGCGTGGACACAGAGCACCAACGGCATGCGTCCCGAACATAATGTCTACATTCTTGACGGGATCACCGCGATGGAACCGTTCAGTGCGCAGAGCACCGTGAACGGAGTTGGTTTGTCTGGCGACGTCGCAACGCTTCTGCCGATCGACGCCATTCAGGAATTTCAAACCCAACAAAATCCCAAGGCCGAATACGGATTCAAACCCGGATCGATTACCAATATCGGTTTGAAGTCAGGCACCAACAGCCTTCACGGCACGGCCAACGCATTTGGCCGCACCGATGTTCTCGATGCGAAGAATCCGTTTCTTCCTGACGGCCAAAAGCAAAGTGTCAACCTGAAGCAATTCGGGGCCTCGTTGGGCGGGCCGATTCGCAAGGACAAGATGTTTTTCTATGCGGGATATGAGGGCCAGCGTTACGAGATCGGAAATCCGGCGGCGGGAATTTCGTACCCGACGTTGGCGTCTTTCAGCACGCCCGACATAGCCCACAGCCTGGTGGATGCCTGCAAAGCTTTACCACCGGCATCTCTTAGTCCTACGAGCCTGGCGATTGCAGGTCTCAATGCAAGTTGTGTGCCGACCGGCCCTACGATTTTTCAAAACACGGACAACACTAACTTGTTCGTGAACCTGGTCACTCAGTTGCAAGTGGACAACGGCCTGGCAAAAATTGACTATCACATCAACGAAAAAAACATTTTGCACGGCATGTATTATGCCGGACAGAATACGGGATTCCCCGTAAACAGCACCAGCATCACTCAACCGTATTGGCGGCCGACGCAACGCACTCGGTCTCAGATCATCGGAACGACCTGGAACTACGTTCCAAATTCTTCCATCGTCAACGAGGCGAGGTTCGGCTTCAGCCGGTATACCCAGGCCTTCGCGCCGGGCGACTGTCCAGGGTCGGGAGCGGGTCAGCCGGACGCACTGTTCGCCCAGGTAAATCAAGGCACGATCAATTGTGGATTCATGAATATCACGCTGACCGGTTTCCAGGGCGCTATCGGATGCTGCGGCAGCTTTCCGAAGTTCCAGGGGCCGGACATGTCCGCTGAATTTATCGACAATGTTTCATGGCTGCACGGCAACCACTCGTTCAAGTTCGGCGGCGAGTACATGAAGACCATCTACAATGGCGGCACATTCAGCAACGGAAGAGGAAGGGTTACATTCGGAACTATCGCAGGGTCGTCGAATACTACTCTGGAAAACTTCCTGATCGGCGCGCTTGGCAGTCCCCTGCGTGTCTTGGTAGGTAGTCCTCGACGACATGTCACGCAGAACATATGGTCAGGATTCTTCCAGGATGACTGGCGAATCAAACCAAGATTGGTGCTGAATCTGGGGCTGCGTTATGAATACGTCACGCCAATCAAAGAAGAGAACAACCAACTCGCCAACTTCGATCCAACGCAGGGTATCGTGCAGGTCGGTAAGCAGATCAGCGAGCCCTATCACGCCGATCCTAACAATTTCGCCCCGCGCATCGGTTTTGCTTGGGACATACAAGGTAACGGGAAAACCGTGCTGCGGGGCGGCGGCGGCGTTATTTATGTTCTCGAGGGCTTCAACATTTTCCTCTCGCAGCAGAATGGCACCAACACAACGACTGGGATGAATACGAACCCTTCGGGCTTCCAGCTCTGCACGGGCAAAGCAGCGGTTGGCCCTTGTGTGGCAGGACCGGGGGACATCCAGGCCGGTGCTCTCCAGCTTTCGCCAGGGCAGGTCAATTGGAACCAGTCTGCTGGCGCCAACGGGGGAGCGATCTTTCCTAGCGGGTCTGACACCAGCACATTAAAGTGCGCCACTGACCGGCTATGCGGGATTCAAGCTGTCAACCCGAA
>JAOAPW010000178.1 GCA_025463105.1 Candidatus Acidiferrum typicum
AGGCGGCGCCGTCCGGACCTGCCTGCAAGTGCTCGACGCGGGCGCGCTGAATCATCGCGTCGCGGTGACTTCCGGAATTCTTGCCGACGAATCCGTTGCGCTGCTCCAATCTTTTTTCGCTGCGCGCCGGTGAGGGCAAGTTGAGCGACAAAAGAATGCACCGTCATTCTGAGCCCGGCTTGGCGGGCGAAGAATCCCTCCTGGTATTTTTCGCGCACACGGAGGGATTCCTCGCTTCGCTTCAGCGCGAGCGCTCGAAATGACGGCAAAAGCACTTTTCCGCAGGCTATTCAGATTAGTTCCATGATTGCGTTAGGCGAAATCTGCCGCGCGAATCGGCAGGCGGCGTATGCGTTTGCCTGTGGCCGCGAAAATAGCGTTGCACACCGCCGGGGCAATCGGTGGAACGGCGGGTTCACCAATACCGCCCGGCGGATTTTCGGTTTCCAGGATGTGGACTTCCACTACCGGCATCTCATCCATGCGCAGCAGCTGATAATTGTTGAAATTGCTCTGCTCGACGCGCCCGCGAGCGATGGTGATCGAACCTTTGAGCGCCGCCGTCAAACCAAAGACGACGGCGCTTTGCATTTGCGCCGTGATGGTGTCGGGATTCGTTATGCGTCCGCCGTCCACGGCGCAAACCACGCGATGAACTTTCACCGTGCCTGCGCTGCGGTTTACCGAGACTTCGGCTACTTCGGCAACGTATGTCGCATGAGAACTCACCACCGCGATGCCGCGAAATCTTCCCTCGGGGTGCGGCTTTCCCCATGCCGCTTTCTGCGCGGCTAGTTCCAAAACCGCCAGATGACGCGGCGAATTCGCTAGTAAGCGGCGGCGTAGCTCATAAGGATCTTTGCGACCCGCCGCGGCAACTTCATCAATAAAACTTTCAGTGAAAAATCCGTTCTGCGAATATCCGACAGAACGCCACAAGCCCACGGGGATTCCTGTTTCCGTCAGTTGGTAGTCGACCAAAATATTGGGAATTGCGTAGGGAAGGTCCGCGCAGCCTTCGACTCCGCCCCGATCGATATTATTTTTCACGGAACCCGGGAAAATCCGATTGAAGATGGAGGAACAGGCGATGCGGTTGGTCCATGCGACAGGCCAACCATCGGCGTCAAGTCCCGCAGTGAAACGGCAATAGGAGGCTGGGCGATAAAAATCGTGCTGCATGTCCTCTTCGCGCGACCAGGTTACCTTGACGGGCGCAGCGATCGCTTTGGACACTTCCACCGCATCCCTGATGAAGTCCTGCTCGCCTCGCCGTCCGAAACCTCCGCCGAGATAGGTGGTGTGGACAAGAACGGATTCCGGAGGCACGCCGGCAATTTTCGCGGCAGTGTTCTGCGTGGAAGTTTGCCACTGCGTGGGCGCCCAGATTTCGCAACCGTCCGCGCGAACGTGCGCTGTGCAATTCATGGGTTCCATCGTGGCGTGCGCGAGAAACGGAGCTTCGTATACGGCCTCGATTTTATTTGACGCGCCTAAGAGACCTGCTTGCGCGTCGCCTTCGGTGCGCGCGATGGCGCCAGGTTGAGTAACTCGATCCGCGAAGAGCTTGCGAATTCCATCACTCGAAACTTCGGAGTTCGGTCCTTCGTCCCAAGTGATCTCAAGGGCGCGACGTCCTTCCATCGCCGTCCAGGTGTTATCGGCAACTACAGCGATGCCGGACGAAATTTGAACAACGTCTCGCACGCCGGGAATTGCTTTGGCCTTGGCTGCGTCAAAGCTCGACACTTTTCCGCCGAAGGCCGGACAGTGAACGACGGTTGCGTAAAGCATTCCAGGCACGCGCGCGTCGATGCCAAATCCGGCTTTGCCGTTCACTTTGTCTGGCGTGTCGAGCCGTTTGCGCGGCTTGCCGATGATCCGGTATTGCTTGGAATCCTTGAGGGGCACATCCGTCGGCACGGGTAATTTTGCTGCCGATTCCGCAAGACTGCCATAGGTAAAGCGTCGGCTTGTGCGCGCATGAAGGACGGCGCCGTTTTCCGCGCGGCATTCTGATTTATCGACGCCCCACTTCTGTGCAGCCGCTACGACCAGCATTTCCCGAGCAGTCGCGCCAGCTTTGCGCATGGGCTCCCACGAACCGCGAGTGCTCGAACTGGCGCCAGTACCCTGAAAACCGACGATTGGATTGAAATAAACTTTGTCGTTAGGCGCGAATTCGGTGCGGACACTTTTCCAATCGCACTCGAGTTCCTCGGCCGCGAGCATCGCAAGGCCCGTCATGATGCCCTGACCCATCTCCGACTTATCAATCATGATGGTGACGATATCGTCGGTGCCAATGTGAATCCAGGCGTTCAGTGCGGCAGCCGGTGCGCCGGATGGTGATTCAGCGAGCATTTCTCCGGGGGCGGGCAAGTAGAAGCCGATTATCAGGCCCGCAGCTCCGGCGACACTCGTTTTGAGAAACCTGCGGCGGTCCAAATTTGTTGGGGCGATATTCAATTCGCACCTCCCGCGATTTCCCGGACTCCCGCGTGGGGAAAGTATACTCTTTGCCTCTTCGAGCGCGGAAGTTTTTGGCGTTCGATCTTTAGTAGCGCCGGACTTGGTAGCACAGGCTTCAGCCTGTGTGGGTTTGGTTTTGTATGAGCGGAAGAGCACACAGGCTGAAGCCTGTGCTACGAAGACGCCAGTGCTAACCTCGGAGGGGAGCACACATCCTGCGACGGACGGCCTGCCCTCAAAACCTTGACTCAGTCGAAAGAATTTTCTGATTGCTGTGAAAGAGATGGCTCTTCCAGCGTGGTCTCGAGTTCCTCCCACTCTTTCATAATTTGTTTTAGGTGTGCGCGACGCTCATCGATCAGCCCGGCGACGCGAATGGACTCCTGAGCGCTCTTGAAATTTGCAAGTTCCAGCTCGAACGCGGAGATTTCCGCTTCGCAACGGGCGATTTCTTCCTCCAATTCCTCGCGGCGCTTTCGCATTTTGCGAATGAGAATGGGATTCAATTTTTTTGCCGGCGGCTCCGGCTCTTGCTGTTTCGCTAACGCCGGTGTTCCCTGCCCGGCATGAAATTCACACGGAGACACATCTCCCGATTCGCGCCGCTCTTTTTGCCACAGAAAGTCTTCGTAATTGCCGGGGTAATCGTAGAGTCCGCCGCCTTCGATCTGAAAAATGCGAGACGCTAGCTTGTCGATGAAGTAGCGGTCGTGCGAAACGAAGACCACCGTTCCGCTGAATTTTTGCAGCGCTTCGAGCAACACATCCTTGGCCTGGAGGTCGAGGTGATTGGTGGGCTCGTCTAACAGCAGAAAATTCGGCGGCTGCAGAAGCATGCGCGCCATCGCGTAGCGGTTGCGTTCACCGCCGGAAAGCACGCCGATACGCTTGAACACATCGTCATCTGAAAAAAGAAAGCAGCCGAGCAACGAGCGCAGGCGGGTTTGATCGCTTACCGCGGTCGGCGCGATGCTGGCGAGGTCGTCGATCAGGCG
>JAOAPW010000188.1 GCA_025463105.1 Candidatus Acidiferrum typicum
CGTGGTTCCAACCGTACCCAGGTTCCCATCGGCCTCAAAGGGCGCCCACTCGCGCAGATGCGCCGGGTCGGTAAGCGCCTGCCAGACTTTTTCCGGCGAGTGGCGCAGTTCTCTGACGAGAATGAGAGTCCACTTCTCTTTACCGTTTTGTCCCCGGTCCTTTCGTACCTGCGCCCCGCTGGCCGGACCCGGTGTGTACTGCTCGCGAACGGTCATCTTCTTCTCCTTAGCGTGAATAGTCGGGCGGCATCGTGAACTCGGCACCGCGCGCCTTGATCCGCTCGTAGTCGTCCTTGACATCGTCGGTGTAGAACATGATCGCGGGCTGGCCCTGCTGAAAAATCGCCTGCTGATACGCTTTGGCCGCCGGGTTGTTGTTCAGCGCCAGCTGCAGCTCAGTGCCGTCCGGCTCCTCGGGCGAGGCCACGGTCAGCCACCGATATGAGCCCTGACTGAAATCGGTCTTCTTGGCAAGGCCCAGTACCTCCGTATAGAAGCGCAGGGCCTTGTTTTGGTCGTCCACGTATAGGCTGGTCACTTTGATTTTCATTTCGTTTCTCCTTTATCACGTTCGCGGTTTGGGCCGCGCCGTCTTCTTCTTTGTCTTCCCTTTCGTTGGTGTTGATTGATCCATGCGGTCGAGGTGGCGTTCGAGAGCATCCACGTGAGTGGACCAGAACCGACGGAACTGAGCCAGCCAGGCATCCATCTCCTGAAATGGTTCAGGTTTGAGCCGGTAGAGACGGCGCTGAGCGTCCACCGTGGATTCCACGAAGCCGGCCTCGCGCAGGACTCGCAGGTGCTTTGACACGGTCGGCTGCGGGATACGAAGCTGACGCTCGATCTCTCCCACCGACTGTTGTGACGAGACCAGGAGGCTCAATATCGCGCGGCGGTTCGGCTCCGCAAGGATTTCGAACACAGATTCCATTCGCTTTATATACTTCACATAGTATATACGTGTAAAGGCATATATAGAGGGCAAATACGATTATTGCGATTTTGAAGTGGACACGATGCAAGCAGGGATGCCGAAAGAGCTTCGGTGGATTCAGCAGAGGAGGGTTGTGGGAGTTTTGGTTTATCGTTCCCCGGTTACAGGCAACATCGATTGGGCACAGCGTTGAGGGCGTTATATTCTGGCAATTTCCTATCGTCGACACCGGTTGCAGCAGGTGTCGCTTAATGTGTATTTTCTTGTGTATCGCGCCGATTTTCCAAAAGTGGACTAACTCTTTTGGAAGGAATTGCGGGGACGACGGGACTCGAACCCGCGGCCTCTGCCGTGACAGAAACGCGGTTACTCGTAACTAACTGAAACTACGCGACACGGGTGGCTCCCAAAGGACGTTTCAGAACGCTGAGAAAGAATTACTGGACCATAATTGGACCATAATTTCGGCAGTGCTTTCGCAAGGCAATCGTCGCGGCATTCGTCAATTCCAGAGCGGAAAGCTGGCGTTCAATGTCCGGATTGCCGACCACTCGGGAGTTGACGCGATATTCGTCAACACAAGCGCGTTTGTCGGTATTAATCCGACGGACGACGAATAAGCTCCAGATTGCCCGTCATCCGAGCACAATCTGATGGGAGCGTCCACTCGCCGGTGCCCCGGCGGTCAGCAAGTTTGGCGGTATAGTTCTGTCACAGTGTGGCGCGGCGTGTGTCTAACTCATCAGAGGAGACACAAACATGAGCGTGAAGGAACTCCAAGCCTTAACACGGAAGTTCGCCGACGCCTTCGATCAGCGTGACCTCCAGCCCATCCTGGACATGCTTTCCGAGGATGTGGAAGTATTTGACCACGTTCCCTACCGGTTCGATGGCAAGGCGCTCTTTGCCAAGTATCTCAACGAGGTCATCGCGAGCCTTGCCTGCGCCAGCTTCGGCTTCCGGCAACCATCGTGTCGCATGTACAGCGATGAGGTGGGTATCGTAAATGCTCATGACATGTTTTACGGGAGTCACCAAAGACGGCAAGACTCTCTCGATCCATGGCCGAACTACCTTGGTCTTCATCAAACAAAGCGGGCAGTGGAAGATTGTGAGCGCCCACTTCTCTGCAATACCCAAGGCTCTCTGAGAATCGAGCCTGGGCATATGGGCGCTTGGAGGTGCACCATGACTATCAATAATCCACTAGCAGATAATTCCCCCGACCACGAGGACCAAAGCCTTGTTCTACGCGCCCGCTCGGGAGATCACCAGGCGCTAGACCTGGTCCAGCGGCACCAAACGTGGATCTACAACATCGCCATTCGCATGCTCCACCATCCGCAGGATGCTGAGGACACCACGCAAGAGATCCTCATCAAAGTACTCACCCGGCTCTCGTCGTTTGAGGGTCGGAGCAGCTTTCGCACCTGGCTTTACCGCATCCTGGTGAACCACGTGCTCAACATGAAACGCGGGCGGGTGGAGGTGCAGCATGAGTCCATCGATTTCGCTGCCTACGGCGCGGCGCTCGACGCCACGCCAGATTTAGAGTTGGCCGATCTCAAGGTCACGTCGGCGGAGGCTGACCTGCTAGTGACCGAGGAGATGCTCTCCTGTACCTCGGGAATGCTTCTTTGCCTTGATCGTGAACAACGCTTGACCTTTATCCTCGGTGCCATCTTCGAGGTAAGCGACACCGTTGGTGCTGAGGTGTTGGAGATTACTCCTGACAACTTTCGACAACGACTGGCCCGTGCGCGGCGAGACTTGCGCAACTTTATGAACGACAAGTGCGGACTGGTCAACCAGGCGAACCCCTGCCGGTGTGCCAAGAAGACGCGCGCTTTCATACAGGCAGGCTACGTCGATCCCGAGAATTTGTTGTTCGTCCGCGAGCGAATAGGCGAGGTGCGCGAAGCCGCACCGAAGGTGCATGAGGCCCTCAGCACCCTGGATGAAAAATGCGCGGAAATCTTCCGTGGACATCCGTTCTACAAGGCGCCAGATCTCGCGCCAATGCTGCGGCGGCTGGTCGCGAGGACGCATATCACAAACTGAACGGCAACAGCCCGCGACTGCTTCGCCAAGGTGCGCCGAGGGTGGCCGCGCGAGGCGCGGATCCGCGGGGCTGTCACCGTCAAACGATAGGAGGAAAGCCATGATTGACCAATATTTATCTCCCCGTCTCTGACCTGGAACGGTCGAGCGAATTTTACAAGAAGATGCTTGAGCCGCTTGGCATCGACATGCCCTACAAGTTCGATCAAGTTCCCCAGCGCGGTTTCGCCATCAATAACATTCCGGGTTTCTGGCTGAAGAATGGCGAAGTCGCCAAAGATCTTTACGTCGCATTCACAGCCAAAAGCGCGGACGCTGTCAGGGCCTGCTACAAGGCGGCGATGAACGCGGGAGCTACTTCCAACAAGGAACCGAGCCTTCGGCCCGAATGGCGCGCCGACTACTTCGCGGCAAACATCGGCGACCCGGACGGATACAACATCGAGATTGCCTATAAGCCTTGGCTCTACAAATAAAAGGTACGAGCCATCTACCCCTCTGAGGCCAGCCGACACCGGCCGGCTAGAACAAAGGAGCACATCATGAAACGACTCGACAATAAGGTTGCGATAGTGACAGGCGCTTCAAAGGAATCGGAGCAGGCATTGCAAAAGCTTTCGGCGCGGAAGGCGCGGCGGTGGTTGTGAACTATGCGCGCGATCATGAAGGCGCGGAACGGGTGGTGCGCGAAATCACCGGCAAAGGCGGGCGAGCCATCGCCGTGCAAGGCGACGTGGCGCAGAGGTCCGACGCACAACGCCTCGTCGCGGAGGCGAAAAAAGCCTTCGGCCGCCTGGATGTGCTCGTGAACAACGCGGGCGTCTTCTCGTTTGCGCCCTTCGAGCAGTTCAGCGAGCAGGAATTTCACCGTCAGTTCAACACGAATGTGCTGGGCATGTTCCTCATGATCGAAGCCGCTTTGCCGACCTTCGGGGCGGAAGGCGGCAGCATAATCAACATCGGATCGGAGGCCAGTGTCACTGCCTACCCGACCCTTTCGATCTACGTGGCGTCAAAGAGCGCTGTCAATGGCTTGACGCGCGTGCTCTCAAAAGAGTTCGGCCCCAGAAAAATCCGCGTTAACGCTCTCAATCCCCCGGTGGAACCGAAACGGAGGGTGCGCACGCGGCGGGCGTCATGGGAACGGAGTCTAAGAAGCAGATAATCGCGAGTACACCGTTGGGCCGCGTCGGCCAACCCGAGGACATCGCGCGCGTGGCCGTATTTCTTGCCTCGGATGATGCGGGCTGGCTCACGGGAGAAATCATCTTCGCGAACGGCGGCAACAAGTAAAACGACAACAAGTAAAACGCCTTCAGAAGAACAACACCATGAGCGCTTAGATGGTAAGCATTGGACCTATCGATACTGATGGAACAAAGGATACGCCGGATGAATGGCGCCATCACCGGCACTGAAATCGTTATCGACGGCGGAACCGTCCGACAGTCTGAGCCCGCCGACAGGACTCTTGACACTTCACTAAGTTAAAGACGCGGGCTACGGCCCAAGGGTTTCCATGGGAATTTCGGTAATCGATTAGCAAAGAAGGAGAACGATCATGTCCGCATACGTTGTCTTCACGAGAACTAAAACCATCGATCAAAAGGAGCTCGAAAAATATCGGACTGGAATCAAAGCAACGATGAAGGATAATCCTATCGAAGTGCTCGTAGCCGATGGAAAGCACGAAGTCCTTGAAGGTGATCCGATTGAGGGAATGGTCATTGTGAAATTCCCGAGCGTAAAAGCCGCAAAGGATTGGATTTACAGCGAGGCCTACCAAAACGTCGCCAAGCACCGCAAACACGGGGCGATCTATCACGGACTCATTATTGAAGGTGTCAGCTAACGGAGAAGAAATCCATGCCCAATGACGCCATCACCCCCTTCATCCTCGCGGTCCCGCAGGCGGACCTCAAGCACTGGAACCTAAAAGAGGAGAGACAATCAATGAGAAAACTAATCTACGCAATCAACCTTACCCTGGATGGCTGCTGCGACCATACCAAATTCAACCCCCCCGACGATGACGAAGTACTTGAACATTACACGCACCTCTTGCGAGATTTTGACCTACTCGTCTATGGGCGTAAAACCTATCAATTGATGGTTCCTTATTGGCCTGATATCGCAAAAAGCCAGTCCGAGACAAAAGCGGATATCGAATTTGCTCAAACCTTTGTCTCCAAGAAGAAGATTGTTTTTTCACGATCGTTGGCCAGCGCTGAAGATGAAAATACGAGAATTGTTCGTACGAACCTTCGCGACGAAATACTTAAACTGAAGCAAGAACAGGGCAACAATATTTTGGTCGGCGGTGTAGATGTTCCCTCACAACTGATGGAGCTTGGCCTGATTGACGAATATCGTTTTGTCGTTATGCCAATCATTGCTGGAGAAGGCAGACGATTGATGGAGGGCGTCAGCCTGCCCGAGAAATTGCAATTGAAGCTGGTTGAGTCGAAGCCTTTTAAATCAGGATGTGTTGCGCTTCGTTACTTGAAACAGTGAGAGAGAGCTCTGCAAGGCTCTGCTCGCCAAATAAAAGTCAACGGCTGACCGACAGCCAGCCGATGGTTCTGTCCTACTGGCCCGTATCGTCGGGATGAGTGCTGCACACAGTTGGCACACAATGCGGTGTTCATGGCATCGTTTCGTGGTCGAAGTAGGAATGCGCTCTTTCACTTCCCCGAAGCCCGTTTCTGGCCAATCACCGAACAGTTTTGTAGCCACAAGCGCGTTTCCCAGGAGTAATCCTTTTGGAGCCGGTTTCCACGTGATAGAAAGGTGTTGGAATGATCCACGACAGTCACGTCGCA
>JAOAPW010000141.1 GCA_025463105.1 Candidatus Acidiferrum typicum
GTTTCTCGGCGATGTGGGCAAAGGCGACCTTTGGTATTTTCCCGCAGGATTTCCTCACTCGATCCAAGGGTTGGGACCAGATGGTTGTGAATTTTTGCTGATATTCAATCAAGGGACGTTTTCTGAAGACAACACCTTTCTGCTTTCCGATTGGGTGAGGCATACGCCGCCATCGGTGCTGTCGAAGAATTTTGGGTTGCCGGAGAGCGCGCTTAAGACCTTACCAAACCAGAACCTGTACATCTTTCCGGCCAACTTGCCCGCATCCCTGGCGCAGGACAAGGCCGCTGTTGGGGGGCATGCGGTCGAATCCCCATACCAATACACCTTTCGAATGGAGGCTATGGCCCCCACGAAGCAGACGAAGGGCGGTGAAGTTCGCATAGTTGACTCGCGTACCTTCACGGCGGCAAAAAATATTACTGGGGTCCTGATAAAAATTAAGCCCGGTGGTCTGCGGGAAATGCACTGGCATCCGCACGATTCCGAATGGCAGTATTACATCAGCGGTAAAGCACGCATGACAGTGTTTACAAATGTAGGAGCGCACACGATGGACTTCAACGCCAATGATGTCGGTTTTGTGCCGGCGGTCGCCGGCCATTATGTCGAGAACACAGGCGATACGGATCTCCTGGTTCTGGAAATGTTCGCCGCGAGCGAATTTTCGGAAATTTCCCTTAACAACTGGATCAGGCATCTCCCCCCGGAGATGGTCACGTCGCATTTGAATCTGAATGCAGACACCGTAAGTAAGATTCCTTCACAAGTGCTTGACGTTCTCCCTGGCTAGCCTTGCCACGAATCTGTTTCACTTAATTGAGGCCAGAATCTCTGTTAGAAAGAGTGCACTGAGACTGTCAGGAAAAGTTTGACCTAAGCGGCGCTGAGCGAAGATGATAGTGCGCACGGTTCCATGTGATGTTGCCGGCGGTTGCTCATAAATTGTCTATGGGAGGCGCTACTGATGCGCGACTTCAACAGCTTGTCGCAGAAAGAAATACTTGCTCTGGCGATTTCGCTGGAAGAAGAGGACGAGCGAATTTACTCCGATTTTAGCGAAAGTCTGCGGGAAAATTTCCCCGGCACCGCAAGAGTGTTTGAGGAAATGCGCCATGAAGAGGTCGGGCATCGCCGCCGGCTGATCGAACTGTACAAGCAGAAATTCGGCGAACATATTCCGCTTATCCGCCGCCAGGATGTGCGGGGATTCGTGCAACGCAAGCCGATCTGGCTGAATACGCCGCTACGCCTGGAACAGATCCGAGCCCAGGTGGGCGCCATGGAAGTGGAGACACGCCGCTTTTATGAACGGGCCGCGACGCGCGCGCAGGACGCAGGCATCCGGCAATTGCTGGACGACTTGGCGGAGGAAGAGGCAAGCCACGTCGAGCGCGCAACGGAGCTGGAGAAAACCGAACTCAAACCGGAAGTCCGGGAGGAAGAGGACAGGGCGAAACGCCGGCTCTTCGTTTTGCAGATTGTGCAGCCGGGTCTCGCGGGCTTGATGGACGGTTCGGTTTCGACGCTCGCGCCCGTCTTCGCTGCGGCATTTGCCACAAAGAATACCTGGGACGCCTTTGCAGTCGGTCTGGCCGCATCACTCGGAGCTGGCATCAGCATGGGCTTTGCAGAGGCCTTGTCCGACGACGGCAGCCTCACAGGCCGCGGCACTCCGTGGATTCGGGGCCTCATTACGGGATCCATGACGGCGCTGGGTGGCGTCGGTCACACTCTGCCGTATCTTATGCACAACTTTAGTGTTGCGACGGGTGTCGCGATCCTGGTAGTTATTGTTGAGCTTGCAGTTATAACGTGGCTGCGTCACCGCTTCATGGATACGCCTCCGCTCTCTGCTGCCCTGCAAGTGGCGTTGGGCGGAGCGCTGGTCTTCATAACAGGGATATTAATCGGGAATTCGTAGCTGCAATGGCCTCTCCCCTCCAAGAAGTTTTTGCAGTGCCCGCATTTTGACACCTTGCCATACAGACGACAGTAACCTCGACAATTCGATTGACTGGCTCGAATCTTAGGCGCTCGGTTGAATGGGGCACCTCATTCACTGCAAATGAGTTGTTCACACGGAACGACGAGCGGAGGGATTGGAATCTTGAATGCTCTGTTTAGACCCGTCTTCGATTTAAAAAAACGGGAGGGGCGTCATGAGCGTCACAACCAGCGAGATATTCGCGGAGCATCTGAATGATTTGGAAGGCGTGGTCTCAAGTTATTCTCCCGTGCTCTTCCGGGTCGCTTTTCGGCGACTCCGCAATGTCCAGGACGCCGAGGACGCCGTACAGGACGCACTTCTATCAGCCTGCAAACACATAAGTCAGTTCGAGGGGAGGTCGCAGCTCTCCACTTGGCTGACCAGCATCGTAACGAATGCCGCGGGAATGAAGATTCGGCAGACCTCGCGGCTCGAGATAGTATCGCTCGATCAAAGTCAAAGTCAGGAAAACGACGGGGCGACATTCGCAAATAAACTGAAGGACATAAGGCCGAACCCGGAAACCATTTGCGCGAAAAACGAGATGGACGAGACGTTTCGCCGGGCTCTCGCACAACTGTCTCCAAAGCTGCGCGATGCAATTCAGATGTACCTGGACGGCATCTCGACGCGCGAGGCAGCCAACGCCCTGGGAATTACCACGCACGCGGTGAAGTCCCGGGTGAGACGAGGGCGGGCGATGCTAAATCTGCTTCTCAACAGAATCGTCAGAAAAAATAAGGCGGCCGAGCCGGCACCGATTGTGGACGCAACAAGTATTGTGTGCGGTGAGCGTCGGTCTCCCAACGGTGGTGAAGCATCCGCCGCCACTGAAGCTCTCGCGCTAGTTCCGCCTGTCGAATAAAGCACCTCTGGAGGCGAAGGCAATGAAATTGCATTTATTGATCATTCGTTTGATCGCCTTATGGGTGCCGGTTTTGCCGCCGACACCGCTCATCGCGCGAGCGCAACGAGCAGCTTCGCCCATCGAAGATCCTGTCCATCTGGTGATGATCGCGGGGGCCCCGCGGCGCTGATGCATCCACAGTTTAACAGCAAGTTCGTGATCGATAGACAAAAGTGAGGAGGGATAAAATGCACCGAATAATAATTTATACAGCTCTTCTCGGCTTCTTCGCAAGCGCTTCGGTCGCAACGGCTCAAGATACCGATAGCGAATCACCGTCACGCCACACCGCCAACGATCCCTCGCCAAAGTCGGATGATCCGGCCAAGTCCGAGGCACGGGGAGACGAGAAAGATTCTGTCAATTCAGAATTGCAGGAGCTGCGGAGTCTCGTCCACGCTCAATCGGACGAGCTTCACGACCTGAGACAGCGTTTGGCCGCCGTCGAAGCGGGGGTGGTGGCCACCAATAAAATTACAGCCGCAGCCGATGCTTTGCCTGTTGGCAAAGTTGAGGCACCGACTTCCGTAGCGATGTCCGCCGCTTCGATGTCGCCGGCGGCACCAGTACAGGGCACAGGCCGTACCCAAACCGAGCCCCAGTCACCGCTGTCGTTCAAAATTGGTTCGGCGGATTTTACTCCGGGCGGTTTTGTTGATTTCACCACGTTTTTTCGCAGCACAAACGTTGGCAGCGGTATCGCCACGGCGTTCGGGACAATTCCATACAGCAACCAATTGCCGCAGGCCCGCATGTCCGAGACGCGTCTGTCAGCGCAATACTCTCGCTTATCCCTGAAGGTTGATGCTCATCTGACCGATTCGACGACCATTACCGGCTACGTCGAATCCGATTTTCTCGGTTTCCAGCCGGCCAACGCTTACCAAACTGCGAACAGCGATAGCTTGCGTCTGCGAGTTTACTGGGCGAATATCCGGCACGGTAAGTGGGAGGTGCTGGGCGGGCAAGCATGGTCATTGCTGACTCCGAATCGCGTGGGCCTCTCGCCGCTGACGCCCGATGTGTTCTACACACTGGACGAAGACCCTAATTTCCAAGTCGGTCTAACGTGGCTGCGCCAGCCACAGTTCCGCGTGACTTATCACCCCACGAGCAACTGGGCGATCGCCGTTTCGCTCGAGAACCCTCAGCAATTCGTGCCTGCTTCGGTTGTCTTCCCCTCGCCCTTCTTCACCCCGCAGTTTGACAACGGCAGTGGCAGCACGAGCGCTGCTAGCAGCGCCACGAATACCGCCGTCCCTAATTTGCATCCTGACATCGTCGTCAAAAGTGCGGTCGACGCACATCCAGCGGGTCACTCCCTTCACATCGAAGCCGCTGGGTTGATACGCAGCTTCAGAGTGTTCAACAATTTGGCGACTCCGGCAAGCACCAACACCATTACAGGAGGCGGCGGTTCGGTGAACTTCATCTACGAGTTAGTTCACAATTTCCGCCTCATTGGCGATTCGTTCTATAGCTACGGCGGCGGACGTTACATCTTTGGGTTGGGCCCTGATGTAATCGTCAAACCAGACGGCACACTTTCCGGAGTTCACTCCGGAGCCGGACTCGGCGGGTTTGAATACCAGCCAACACCGCACTACACGTTCTACAGCTACTATGGCGCCGCGTACTTCGCGCGCAACTTTGCGGCCCAGCCCACGCCGGGTTCCACCTGTAACGGCCTCGCAGGTTTCGCTTGTGTAGGTTTTGGTTTCCCCGGATCGGCGAACACGTCGAATCGGGTCGTTCAAGAAGCCACATTCGGCGTGATTCCCACCCTGTGGTCAAACGAGAACTATGGGCGGCTGCAAATCATCTCGCAGTATTCGTACGTGCTCCGGAGCCCGTGGTCGATTTTCTCGACGACTCCCCCCAACCCCAAGAATGCGCACACCAATATGATCTACCTCGGCCTTCGCTACATATTGCCTTAGCTGAGAGCAGGAGAGTATAAACGGCCATGAATACCATAACGATAGTAAACGGCAAGCGAAACGAAGCGTCTCCGGCGGAACGTTCGGCGGAAGTCGCTGTGCTTATCGACGGCTCAAGTTACACAGCACGCCCCGGCGAACGGCTCGTCGACCTCATCAACCGCGTAGGCCTGAAGCTGTCGCAGGTTTGTTATCACCCGCAACTCGGACCAATTCAAACATGTGACACGTGCCTGGTTGAAATGAATGGCCAACTCGTCCGCGCCTGCGCGACTACTGTCTCGAGCGGAATGAGCGTGACCATTGCTTCGTCGAAGGCACATGCAGCGCGGGAAGAGGCATTCGATCGCATTCTCGTCAACCACATGCTCTACTGCACCGTATGCGATAACAACAATGGAAATTGCACGGTGCACTATACCACCAAGCTTCTGGCCATCGAACACCTGCTAGCCCCATTCCAAAAGAATCCCTACGCCGTCTATAATACAAATCCCTTCTACCGATATGATCCCGA
>JAOAPW010000199.1 GCA_025463105.1 Candidatus Acidiferrum typicum
CAAAGAGTGATGTCAAGAAGAGATATGGCTGAAATAAATGGAGTATAACTACCTTATTTTCAGGGCGATACAGGCAAAACTTCAAGTTTTAGCTGAAATTTGAGATCAGTTTTCGACAGGCCCATGCGATTTTTCGTAGAAGTCCTTTGCCTGTATGGGCTTGCTGTATATCCCCAATTGCAGGATTTCAATTTGTTTTTCGCGATCAAAAACCTTGTTAGGCAGAAAGAATCTCAGAAAAACTCGAATGCCCCCGAATCCCAGGCCGACCGCCAGAGCCAGCAACATGATTACGCCCGTTCCCAGAAACGCTCCGACGACGATGCTGCCGATGCTCGGGTCGGTCAGCGTATGCTTGGGCTCATTCCATGTGACTTCGCTCACATATTGCACCTGGTCGAGTAATTGGTTGGCTGCCTCTCGCGACGGCGCGCCTACTACAACCGCAATCAACGAACTCGATCGTTTCCCAAATAGAACTGTCTGACCCGGAAGCACACCGTCCGGCGGATCGAAGGTAAACCGTCTCAGCATACCTGCAAATTTATCGGCGGCAATTTGCTGTGTTGGATAGGACGAAATGAGCAAGGTGACGTCCTTGCCGGACTGACGATAGCGGGCGAGCATGGTTTCCGCGCTGTAATTGAACCCAATCCAATCGTCCGTGCCGAGCGGAACGTACTGAGACAGCACACGGGGTCCGAGCACGTAGCGCTCCGAGCCGCGAACGCGGCCCGGTTCGGGAAGGTGCTCTCCGATGGATGGAAACGGAGTGTGGTCCGCAACTTTGTCCATAGCGGAAACAAGTTTCTTTAAATCGGCGTTTGAAGGGCGTGAGGGTTTTCCCGCAACATCGAGTAAAAAATCCCCAACAACGATCAATGCGCGATCGCCCGCCACTGCCGAATAGGATCCCAGATCTCCAGGCACAAGCGAATCGCTGCGGAGGAACGTGTAGGCGCCGTAAGCGGAGCTGGGGTCGCGGAACCGGTATAGAGTGATTGGCGCGACTTGTGCGCCGTGGGTATACGAGCGTGTCTCCGTCGATTTAAGGAAGTACTCCTTCAAAATAGTAGGATCGGAACCACCCGGAGGTTCTAAAGACGATAATCCTCCGACGGGAGCCACGGCGGAAGGTCCGGAGGCATTCCAATCTCCAATCGAAGAGGGAAGAACGCTCTGCGCGGCGGCCGGGCGGACGGCTGCGATCAAAAAAAGGACTCCGATGAATATAGTTCGCCGCATGTCGCTCTTTATTAGACGCCAGAATTCTACTGCGGGTTCCCTGATCGCGCCACTATTCCTGAATGATTTGCGGCCGAGGGATGGATCTGATTGACAGTGAGGCTGTTGGTGTTCTGCAGGTAAGTCTCGATGCCGTGATACAGGCCTTCGGCGATGCGCTGGCGGTTCTCCGGTTTCTTAAGCCATTGCTCATCGGAGGGATTGGAAATAAAGGAGATTTCCGCAAGCACGGATGGCATGTTGGCGCCGATCAATACCACGAAGGGAGCTTTGCGGACCCCGCGGCTCTTATCTCCGCGATTGAGATTTTCCACGCGCTTGGCAAGGGATTCCTGAATGGTCCCGGCAAAATCACGGGACTCCTCGATTTTTTCGTTTCGTGCAATCTTCTTCAGGATGTCCTGGAGATCATGGACCGCGTTTTCCGACAAGGCATTTTCGCGCGTGGCCACTTCCATAGCGTCGCTCGACCCGGTGAAATTCAAATAGTACGTTTCGATTCCCCGCGCTTTGTGATCCGGGCTTGAATTGGCGTGAACTGAAAGGAACAGGTCAGCTCGGGCGTCATTGGCGATCTCGGTTCGCTGCTCGAGTCCGATGAATGTGTCATCCTCTCGTGTATAAATCACCTCCGCGCTTGGCAATCTCTGTTGAATGAGTTTGCCCACGCGCAGCGCTACGTCCAGGCACAGGTCCTTTTCCATCAAGCCTGTTGGACCGATGGTGCCGGTATCATGCCCGCCGTGTCCGGCATCGATCACGATGCGTCCGATTTTCAGGCCCAGGGCGCGGCTTAAGGATTGCTGGCCATCGCGGGTAGGTTCGGGAATTGAAGCTGGTCCCAATTCTTCCGCCTGGTCGTGCGCCGATTTCAAATTGCGAGCGGATTTTGTTTTCGAAGATGCAGAATGCGCTACCAACGGTGGCGGCGCCACGCGACTTCCGGTTCCCGGCGGAGACAAAGGTGCGGATTCCACGATACGATCGGTTGGCGCGGGATGATCGAGCGTGGCCGGCACGGAAGTAGACCTGGGTCCCGGGTTCTTCGCGGTCACTTCACGGAGCGGCTGTGGCATTTGCGAATAGGATTGCGCGGTAACCTTGCCGTTAAGCGTGACGTCCACTTTTGAAGCCGATGCTGCTGCGTGAGTCGGCGGCGTTTTCTCCGAAGATTTGCCCGGTGTTTTTGACGCCGACTCCGCGGCAGGTCTTTCCGGCTTCGCGACCGGAATATCTTTCGCTGGGCCTGGCGCCGGGCCAGACGCCGGGGAATTCGCGCGGGCCGATTCCTCGGTTGCAGTGGAATTACCGTACACATCCACTACCAGGCGATAAGGGTTTGGAAGCAGGGAAACGGAATAATCTTTTGCATGGTCCACTTCCAGAACGACTCGTACAACGTCCAGCTGATTCTGCCCGACTCGCACGCTCTTCAGGAATCCGCCGCCTTCCACATCCACGGGCTTGTGCAGCAGTTCGGGATCGATCTTCGCATTTTCAACATCGAAATAAATGCGGTCAGGATTGGAAAGACGCGCCGCCTGATATTTCACTTGCGCGCCAACATCGATCACAATGCGCGTATAAGTGTCGGCATTCCATGTGCGAATTCTCGTCACATGAGGCCGCGTGCTGCCCGTACCGCTGCTTTCGGTGGAAGCTTCCTGCTTGGTGTCCGTGGCCGCCGGAGATTTTTCCATAACGCCGGATTTCGGATTTGGCCGATCAGAGGTTAGTCGATCCGGGGTTGGCCGATCTTTTGATGCGGAAGTATTTGCAACCGATCCTGCAGCGCTGTCTCCTCGCAATCTGTCGAGGGTGGCGTGCACTTCCGCCACGTGAGGCGAATGCGGATGGAGCGTTAGAAATTCTTCATAGCTTTTTCTTGCGAGGACTGAATCATGCAAATCATCTAGTTCGACTTGCGCGATCGCCAGCATTGCGTCTTCGCGATAGCGATTGGCCGGATAGTCGCGCAACAGAAACTGATAGGTGTTCACGGCCAGTTGGTAATACTTTTCATTGAACAGGTCGCCCATGGCGCGGTACAGCTCGGCTACTTGATTTATTGCGGCAGGAACTTCCGCCGCGCGCGGCGTGATCAGA
>JAOAPW010000213.1 GCA_025463105.1 Candidatus Acidiferrum typicum
AAGGTGATCGTACCGATCGATTGCCTCTCTTCAGAAGATCCGTACATGGAGCAATACGCGACCTGGCATCTGTTCAAGGGCGGACCGGCCGTCGTCACCAGCCAAGTGACTCTAACGCGCAGTGCGATGGTGAAGTTTTAAGTTGGTCTCGGATCACAATCCTCATGGCTGCGAAATCGAACATCGGGGAATAGCGTGCCCGCACTTTAGTGGGTTAGGTGCAAATTATCCATTCGTTGCCCGTATTATCAGACATGACAACACAGAATTCCTGACAAGCGTTTCAGGGCCAAAAAAGTGGGTAATAGGGTTGTTACCGTATTGCAGTGAGTTTCACAATGACGCATCATGACATTCCCAGCACGGGGTTATATTTCAGTTTTCTTGGGAAGGTAAGGGCTCCGTGGAAGGGACTCATCTGCTCACTAAGGCGCACTGGCAATCTCGAAAGCATGTGATTTGGTATTTCGTTCTATTATTACTTATATTACTTGGTTTTATAGCTCCTCAGCTTCCCGCTCAAGCGCAAACGCTTCCTCCAATTCTGACCTGGTGGTACAACACGCCAGATTACAACGCAATTCTGGGCCTGACGACCATGAGATTGGGATGTTCCTCGACGCCAGACTTTTGTATGACTGAGATGTTGCAGGTTGCGAGTTCACAGGATATCCAACGCATCTACCTATCCATCAGGATGGATCCGGCAACTTCGGCCAATTATGCCGCCCAATTCAGCCAATGGAGTTTGGCACATCCTGTTCTATATGTCGTAGGTTTTGACGATCTCGTCGACAGAATGTGGCATCTCCAAAACGACTTCGGAATAGCGCAACCCGGAACGGTGGTAACCGACACGATTAATGCCGCCAAGTCCGCAAATCCAAACTTGAAATTTTCCGCGACCATGTACGAAGAGCAGTTGGGATCACCATTTCTCGCGGACTCCAATCTTCCGCCGTCGACCCGCGCCAATTTCGACTATATCCACCTTTACATTCATTACCGCCAGGATGGACCGAACTACGCCTCTTACGTCCAGCAAACCAAAGCCATATTCCCGAACGCGAAGATCATTGCGGGCGCATATGCGTATGACCGAATCGACTATCTTCCGTGCTCGCCGGGGGGTATTCCTTGCACGGCGCAGCAGGAACAGGATCTGTTCCAGCAGCTGTTGTTGATTCAGCTTAACGAAGTGAAGCAAGGCATCGTGGACCAGATTGAATTTTTCCCCGGCTATTTTGGTCTTGAGGCTCAGTGGCCGTACTGGTCTGAAGCCCGACGATGCCAGCCAACGCGGCTCCCTGCGTGTATTGCCAATACCATTGCGATGCGCCAAAACGCATTACAAGACCTCACCTCCACCTTTGGCCCCCCTGGACCATTGACATCGCTGTCGCCCCGGCCGCTCGAATTCCCTGTTCAAAGCGTGGCTACGACCAGCGGCGCATCCGCCGTAACTCTTAACAATCCGGGGACCGCACCGCTGAACATCAGCAGCATCGCCATCGCCGGAGGAAATTCTTCCGAGTTCTCGCAACAGAACTCCTGTCCCGCCACGCTGGCTCCCAATTCCAATTGCTCGATCAACATCAAGTTCACTCCCGCAGCCGTCGGAATACGAGCGTCCCAACTCGTCATTACCGATAATGCCCGCCGAAGTCCGCATACGATGGATCTGAGTGGTACCGGGGCAAGTTCTTCGTCGCCGCAAGTACTTCTTTCGGCGACTGCTTTGGGGTTCCAGGATCAGACCGTGGGCACGAAAAGCGCGCCGTTGGCGCTTCTGGTTACCAACGTAGGCCAAGGAACGCTTAGCATCAGTAGTATCACCATTAAGGGGACACCCACTCCGCAGTTTGCTCAGACCAATAACTGCGGTTCAACCGTTGCTGCCGCGGGAAGTTGCACGATTGATGTGACCTTTACTCCTACGACTGCGGACAATCAGGCGGCGCAACTGATCATCACAGACAATGCGCCCGGCAGCCCTCACACGATTCCGCTCACGGGAATCGGAGCCGAGCCCGCAGCGGCACAAGTCCTTTTGTCAAAAACAGTCCTGACGTTCGACAGCCAGACCGTAAACACAAGCAGCGTGAGTCAGTCGGTTACGCTGAGCAATCCGGGGCCTACGGCTGTCATCATCACTCAAGTCTCCCTGGCGGGCACGAACGCCGCTGACTTTTCGGAGACAAATACCTGCGGAAGCAGTTTGGCTGCTGCGAAAAGCTGTACGTTGTCGGTGACCTTCAAGCCTTCCGGTGTTGGGCCTCGCACCTCTTTTTTGCTCGTTGCGGACAATGCAAACGGCAGTCCGCAAACTATTACTGTTAACGGCACCGGCGCGGCTAACACGAATCCAGTTGCTAACCTTTCTCCAGCAACTTTGACGTTTCCTTCGCAGACCGTCAAAACAACAAGCGCCACTTTACCTGTGACTCTCACCAACACTGGAAGCGCAGCACTGGCGCTCACGAGTATTGCAATTTCCGGTGCCGAGGCCGCGGAGTTTGCTCAAACCAATACGTGCGGAAATTCCGTCGCCGCCGGAGCCACCTGCACCGTTAATGTTACCTTTACCCCGGCAGCGACAGGATCCCGATCGGCTCAACTTCAAATTAATGACAATGCAGCGGGTAGTCCCCAGATAGTTGCAATAATCGGGACGGCAATTGCGATTTCGAGTCCCGTCGTGACACTGGCTCCAGCTTCTTTGAACTTTGGAAATCAATCCGTTGGAGTCGCGAGTCCCACTTTGGCGGTAACGTTAGACAATACCGGAAACAGCGCGTTGTCAATTAGCAGCATCGCAATTTCGGGTGCGAACGCCGCGGATTTTGCCGAAACGAGCAATTGTACGGGCAGCGTCGCGGCTGGTGCGAGCTGCTCGATCTCCGTCGTATTTACACCTGCACAGCTGAGTTCACGTTCTGGGCAAATTGTAATTACCGACAACGCCAGCGGTTCACCGCACCAAATCGCATTGTCAGGCTCGGGAACCAGCGCAAATACGCCTAACTTTGCGGTTTCGGCAGCGCCACCATCAGCCACTGTGACCTCGGGGCAGTCAACCGCTTTTACGCTATCCGTGGCCGGATCGGGCGGCTTCAGTCAGTCTGTTCAGTTCGCGTGCTCCGGATTGCCTGCCGGGGCTTCCTGCAGCTTCTCGCCTGCGACCGTTACGCCGGGAGCGAGTTCAGCTGCCACGACCGCCTTGACGATCGCCACCGTTCCTCGATCCGGCCGCGTATTCCACCTCCCGAAGCCATTGCTACCCTCGTTCTACCAAACTGCGCTTAGTATATTTGCCATCTGCTTGCTCCTTTACTTCTATAAGTCGAAAGACACGATGCAGATACAGGGGCGGACACACATCGCTCCCGGGTTTATCGCGATTGTCCTCCTGATGGCAGGAATTTTAACCGGATGCGGGCTCACAGCGGGTTCAGGTCCCAGTTCTGGGTCGGGTTCAGGTTCAGGATCCGGTGGGGGCGGAACGCCAGCCGGCACTTACATGGTTTCCGTTACGGCGTCTTCGCAGACTCTTACGCATCAGGTGAATTTGTCGCTGACTGTCAAATAGTGCGGACGGCAACCCTGCAGGAGTTTATTTAACCTAGAACGGACAGTCGTCAAAGCGCGTCTTGCAGTATTTCCACGTACTCCACTCATCCACATAGCCGTCGCGAATGCGTTCCAGAGACCAATGCGTGCTGCAAGTTACGTCGTAGGCGCAGGCGTCAGAGACCTCCGGGTGCCAGGTTTTATTGATCTGCCACAGGCCGCGGCTGTCTCCTCCGTCGCCGGTCGCCTCTGGATGGTGTCGGGACTCGTGCGAGACAATCCATTCCGCGATACTCGGGTTAACGCCCGCCGATTTGGAGGCGTTCTGTACGTACGCCTTTACATTCAATCGCTTGTATCGAACGGAAGTGGCTCTGGAAAGGGCTGTAGAGGATGCCACAGCGCCTTTTGGAATGCTGTACTCAGCCGCATGGGTGAAGGACGTCCAAATAATGGCCAGGACGTAGCCGGCAAGGAGGAATTTGAGGAACCAATGGCGTGAATTTTTCAAAATCCCCTCCTGAACGGGCAAAGCACGCAAATCCCGTCAGCTGGCCCGGCGCCTGTCTTTCAGAGTAGCGTCCGCCAGTGACAATTTCAATATACACGATAGCGAACAAAAAGCGAATCCTATTTTTACCGCGAGTTATTCTGGTGAGCACACTATCGGCCGCCGGCCCCAAAATGATGACTTGAGTACCCTTGTCTTCCGCCCCGGCGATGGGTAAAGTCTTTCGCATGATTCTTGAAATTGCGACGCTGCAGGTGCGTCCAGATGATCGTGTGGCGTTTGAAGCGGTGTTTCCCGCGGCAGCGAGGATTCTATCGTCGGCGGAGGGTTACGTTTCGCACGAGTTGCAGCGGTCGGTCGATACCGAGAACCGCTACGTGTTGCTGGTACACTGGCAGACGAAAGAAAATCACACCGTGGGTTTTCGCGGGTCGCCGCAGTACCAGGAATGGCGAAAGCTGCTGCACCATTTTTTCGATGCACCGCCCGCGGTTGAACATTACGAACTGATTTCAGGAGCAATGTCATGATTCGCCATCTCAAGTCCGGCCAGTCCGCCGAGACCAAGGCCGAAAACAGCGCGCAGGTCCGCAGCACCGTGGAAGCGATACTTTCCGCTATTGCCGCTCGCGGAGAGGCGGCCGTGCGCGAGTACTCGGAAAAGTTCGACAAGTGGTCGCCCGCGGCATTCAAACTTTCTGAGAATGAGATTGCCGAATGCGTGCGCGCCTTGCCGCAGGGAGTGATCGAGGACATCAAGTTCGCGCAGACACAGATCCGCAATTTCGCGCTGACGCAGCGCGCCGCCCTGCAGGACGTCGAAGTGCAAACGCTTCCCGGCGTCGTGCTGGGCCACAAAAACATTCCAGTCAACAGCGTTGGCTGCTACGTGCCTGGCGGGCGGTATCCGATGGTGGCCTCAGCACACATGAGCGTGGTCACTGCGAAGGCGGCCGGCGTCAAGCGCATCATCGCGAGCGCTCCGCCCTTCGGAGGCAGGCCGCATCCTGCGATCGTCGCGGCCATGCATTTTGGCGGAGCCGATGAAATCCATGCGATCGGCGGAGTGCAGGCAATCGCGGCCATGGCTCTGGGCACGGAAAATATCGCGCCAGTGGACATGCTCGTGGGACCCGGCAACGCTTTCGTTGCCGAAGCCAAGCG
>JAOAPW010000258.1 GCA_025463105.1 Candidatus Acidiferrum typicum
GCGCTGCGCGAATTCATCGCCAATGAACATCAGTTTTTTCCTGGATGAGCGAACATGTATCCATATAGCAGGCGCAAATTCCCGAATTGCTGCCACAAGTCGCCAGGCATTTTGTTGATCAGAGAAGATTTGCCGTGAACCACCTCATCATGCGAGAAGGGCAGCATAAAGTTTTCCGTGAAGGCGTACAGCATGGAAAACGTCATGCGGTTGTGGTTGTACTTCCGGTGGATGGGGTCAAGCGAAAAATAGCTGAGAGTGTCATTCATCCAGCCCATGTTCCACTTCAGGCTGAAGCCCAGCCCGCCCAGATAGGTTGGCCGCGAGACCATGGGCCAGGAAGTTGATTCCTCGGCAATCGTCAACACTCCGGGATGGCGCGCGTAGACAACCTCGTTGAGCCGCTTCAGAAATGCAATCGCCGCGAGATTTTCACGGCCGCCGAATTCGTTGGGGACCCATTCTCCTTGGCGCCTGGAGTAATCCAGATAGAGCATGGAAGCCACGGCATCCACGCGCAGCCCGTCGATGTGATATTTGTCGAGCCAGAAGACAGCATTCGAGATCAGAAAATTCTGAACTTCGTTGCGGCCGTAGTTGAAGACCAGAGTGCCCCAATCCGGATGCTGGCCCTGGCGCGGATCGGCATGCTCGTAAAGATGCGTACCGTCGAACAAAGCCAGGCCGTGTCCGTCATTTGGGAAATGCGCGGGAGTCCAATCCAGAAAAACTCCGATGCCGGCCTGGTGAAATCTGTCCACGAAGTACATGAAATCCTGCGGCGTGCCGTAACGGCTGGTGGCCGCGAAATAGCCGAGCGTCTGATAGCCCCAGGAGCCGTCGAACGGATGTTCCATCACAGGCATCAGCTCCACATGCGTATAACCCATTTCTTTTACGTAGGGAATCAGCCGGTCGGCAAGCTCGGAATAAGTGAGCCAGCGCGATCCTTCCTCCACCACGCGGCGCCAGGACCCCAGGTGAATTTCGTAGACCGAAATTGGAGCGGAGAGCCAGTCGCGATTCGCGCGACGATTCAGCCAATCCGCATCTTCCCATCTGTGATGATCGAGGCACACGACGATGGAGCCTGTCTTGGGCCTGAGTTCAGAATAAAAACCGTATGGATCGCTCTTGAGTATCGGCAGGTCGGAATTCATCGGGCGAATCTCATACTTGTAGATGGCCCCCTCGGTGAGTTCCGGCACAAAAAGTTCCCATACACCGGAGGGACCGCGGTTACGCATGGGGTTCGCGCGGCCGTCCCACTGATTGAAGTCTCCGACCACGCTGACGCGCATGGCGTTCGGCGCCCACACGGCGAATTGCACTCCGGCGATTCCCAGAACGGTGGCGGGATGCGCCCCCATTTTTTCGTATTTCAGATAGTGTGTGCCTTCGCCCATCAAATGCAGATCGTAGTCGGTGAGCAATGCTGGAAATGCGTACGAATCAAAGGAGTCGCGAACAATTGTGGCTCCCTCGCTGACGCGCCAGCGATAGATCGACGGAGAAATCGGCAGGACCGCAGGCATCGGGAGAACGGCTTCGAAAAGGCCTTCAGGAGAAATGCGCGTCGCCGGAATCGAAGTTGCCTGGCCCTCGAGAAGTACGGACGCACCGCTTGCCCGTGGCAGAAACGCGCGTGCGACAAGCCGCTTCGCATCGCCTTCCCCGGTGATGTGTGGGCCAAGCAGCCGGAACGGGTCAGGATGCTCCGCTCGTGACAGAAGCTCAGCGTCGCTCAGCGGCTTCTTGGGAGAGACAAGCGGCGCGTTCGATGGCGTTTTTGTAGTACTCAAGTGACTCCCCACCTGATTGTCTGGACCGGGTAACCTCAATTCTAGCAGGATATGGGTTGCGTGAAGCGGGAATCGGTGGCCGGTCAGTTTCCGAGTTGGCGATGATAGGCCCGGAACGCAACGAACCGACTCGTGGCATTCCTACGTTTCTGAAGTTTACGCGGCGGTGTGGCGCATTGATCCGTACTGCGCTGCAGACAAGCGAGAAGTTTTCCGAGGCGAAAGCGCTAATCATATCTGTAAACAGGCCACGGTTCATGATTCCACATACCGACAACAATCAAACTCACTTACGGTTGTGGTGCCATCCAACGATCGAATATGTCGCGTACGTCCACGCCGGTCGCATTCGATATCAAGGTGGGGATGTCGTTGGTTTGAAATGGTTTCTGGTTGCGGGCACTCCATGACAACATGGCTCGCAATCCATCGCGCAAACTCTTCTTGTGTTGCGTTTTCGATTGGATGCGTTCATCCATTTCTGCCGCCATGAGGGATCCCCTGGCAAATACGTTCATACCGGTGCGAAAGTCAGAGCTGTAGAGAAAGGAGGCTTCACGAGAGAGGACAACTAACGGCATCTGGCGCAGAAACGGG
Organism: Candidatus Acidiferrum typicum; assembly: GCA_025463105.1. GTDB lineage: Bacteria > Acidobacteriota > Terriglobia > Acidiferrales > UBA7541 > Palsa-360. The sequence goes on from JAOAPW010000258.1 coordinate 2,400, forward strand.
GGCGCACTATCAAGGATTCCGCGAAGCCTGGACAATTGAACTTCTCGAAGCACTCTGCCATCTGCCGCGGGCATTCCGGCCACCAGCGCTTCGAGAGCAGCGTAACGCCCGAAACCCTCATTGAACCAAATCGTGTCGATTACAGGTGCCATTTCCCATGTAACCGGCCGATACCCTGCTCCATACGCTCGCTTCGGTATCCACGAATGGGCCATGTGATGAGCATAATTGAAAAGGTTGGACTCGCGCTGCTTCAACGAAGACTGGGCGGAAATCGCGCTGTCCGTGGAAAAGCTGAATGTTCCACTGTTGATGTGCTCCTGGCTGAAATTATAATCGTGGCCCGCCATCGGACGCAGCAATTCAAGTTGAACCGTGTAGGTGGCGAAAGGCGTATCCCCAAAGTAGTCCTGCACCCGATCAAGCGCCTCGCGTGCCAACTTTCCATCCGCAGCGATATCTTCCTCTCCCTCGGCATACACGGCCATAATCAGCGCGATCTTTCCGTCTAACCTCCGCAATTGAAGATCTGGACCGAGCAAGACCTGGGAATCAGCCAGTGAGTAGTAGTCTGCGGCCTCGGCACGTGCAGTGGCCTTTGGGACTTCCAAATGCGGATCGAGCGTTGTCAGCACCGGCCAAGCTTCCGGTGCGCTCACTTGTAACGTGATTGGTTCTCGCTCGAGACCGTCGACATAGGCGAATATCGAATAGCCGAGAAGTCCAAGGTATCCCGGTCGCACCTTGGAAGTATCCACCGCTGACAGTAGCTGATTTTCCATGTTGGTGATATTAACTTGATATTCGATGCGGGCTATATCTTCCCCCTTCTGTCCGATTTTCCATCGCGGTCCATCTGTCTCCTTCATGCACTTCAGAGTTTTTCCACCTTGCGAAATGGCAATTACATTTTCCACGAAAGAGTCATAAAGCACTTGCGAGTAGCCCCCCGGGTAAGTTCGCGGAATAACCAAAATGGCTGGGCCCGCAATCGGTAGAGGCGGAGTTATTCTGACGGATATTCGGTTATCTCCGGGTGCTGAATAGCCCAGGTCGTAAATAATCGTGCTCTGTGCGCGGCCGGCTACGCAAACTACCGCTAGCACCGCAAAAACCAGGAGACGGAGGAGGATCGTCGCATTGCCTATAACTAAAAGACAATTTTTGCGCTGCATCTCTTTTTTCTCCTTGCACCGGAAACCAGCGAACGGCTGAGTATCGGGAGTCGTCAATCCTAGCTCCGCATCGCGCCGCATTCGATTCCTTTTGATAGATCGCGTCCGGCTGCGACTTTATCAATACCGGCGCGGAACTAATCCGAAATTAGTCCTTGGAGAGCTTACTGAAGACGTATCTGCTCGACAGGGAAGTCATTCACTTCGGGGACTTCGCCGCAGCCGGTTCCCTGATCCGCTTCGTAAAAGCATTCTCTTCCGACCAGACGCAGGGGAGTTCTTCAATTTCAACGTGAGGCTTGAGCCTGAAGGTCACGTGCCGCCCCTCAATCGGCTTTGCATACGCTTTCGGATCTATGACCTTAATATTGTAGAGAAAAGTATCATGGTCGACGCGCTGGTAGCGCTCGGTGATATGCATCTCCTCAGTATGTGGATAGCCGGCCGGGGTCAGCCAGGTTTTTTCATTGAAGCCCGATGATTCAACCACAAATGTATAGTCGTCTTCCCAATGACCGATAGCGTGACCATACCACGCTGGATCGGCATCTTCCGGCAGGAATCGCCCGTCGGTCCAGATCGGGCGCCATTCGTGTTCGCGCTCGAAGAATTGCAACACCCGGCCGGGAGCGTTGACGAACTCAATGGGCGTGGGCATGAACATGACGCGCGGAAAACCAATCGGATCGCACTGCAAGATCGGATCATTTCCGCCGGGGGCTGCTCGCGATCCGTATCCGGGAATCTCCTTAACGAATCTCGCCTTCGCCCAAGGCGTCATGGGAGGAAAATCCTTTTCGTCGGCGAAGTTTTCGGCGCCACCGGCGCCTTGATATTGCCAGACGCCTGTCAGGTCACGTTTAGGCGCGGGCGCCGCTTGGTTCTTCGCCGTCGATTGTTGCTGGTCAGCCTGAGCGAAAATTGCAGGCGAGAAAGTCATGATGGCCACGACTGCCACAATCGAGGACATCCGGCGATTCCGCATATGAGCCTCCGGTCTGTAGCGCCCGTTTTCAGGTTGGCATATGCTTACGATGATGCGTCGGCCTGAGGGTCGACGTTTAAATGCTCGATTATGGATTTGCTGTAGCACGCCCTCTTCCGACGCGCGGAATTTTCTTACGATACAAGAAAAAATCTTCGGCCCGGTTCGACCGGGACGAGTTGCATTCCTCACTATCTTTCATTCATCTTCAACACATGGCCGTCGGAAAACACGACCTTGCCTGTGTTCCCTCCGGAAAACCCAACCGGTGCGCCATTTTTGGAGGGAGCGAGAGTGATCGCGATTTGGTCACCCGGCTTGAGGGAGGTTTTGTTCCAGCCATTGCGGTGCAGAATGCCGGGACTTTGCGATTCAATGCCCCAATTCACGACTTTGCCCTTGTCATCTTTGACGTCGAGAAAAATCTGAACATGCGGATTGGCCCAAACTATTTCCGTCACGGTTCCCGAAATCGTGATGGGATGAATTTCGTCGTACGCCACGTTCCCGTGGTGCGCCAGTAGAGGACCGCAAAAAGC
>JAOAPW010000037.1 GCA_025463105.1 Candidatus Acidiferrum typicum
CGGTCAGCGTCGTTGGGAACACAAGTACCGCCCATATCCTTCAAGTGTTGCTTTAGATCTGACTGGCGGCCTGATGTCGACAGCGTCCGGGTTGTTATTCACTGGCGATAACGATGGATATTTCTACGCGTTCGAGGCGGCCACGGGAAAAGAGTTGTGGCGATTTCAGACCGGCGCACCTGTCTGGGGATCGGCGGCGGTTACTTACATGCTGGATGGGCGACAGTGGATCGTCACCACGGCGGGATTGACGCTTACTGCGTTTGCGCTGCCGACCGCGCCACGGTGAAGCGAAATGGCGTTTTGAGAAGGGCTAAAATTCACTTCTCTGCATACTTCAAGTATTTCTTGATCGTCAGCTTGAGGTTTTGGGCTTCTTGGGAAGAGTGGAGTCCGAATCGGCTTCAATGGTGACGTCGACTTTGGAGCCCTTTTTCAACTTAACCTCTTCGCCAGCCTTGTTCTTCAGCTTATTCTCAACCCGGATCTCGCGGTACAAATCATCTGCTCCGTCAATGTGGATCTCTGCCATCTCCGGATTCTTAGGGGTCGCCGGTGGTACAATTTTTTCGACAGTGGCCGGAAGAGTGATAGCAGGTTTCTCGTCAGATTTTGTTTCCCTTTTTTTTTCCGACGGATCGCTCATAAGTTATACCTCCCAAAAGTCTATTGGCCGAATATTGTAAAAGATGAAATCCATTTAGCCGTTAAAAGGTCATTCCCACTATACCGCAAGGAGGTTATACCGCAAGCCAGACGCGGTGGCTCTTTTTGTGAGTCACGATGTTGGTGTGATTGCGCCAGTCGGATTAATTCCAAGTGAGTTCTTTTGTTAGGCGAGACCCGTTTGCCTCAAAACGCTGTGCAAATACAGTCTGCTACAACCTGATCCGACCCGCCTCCGAGAGTGAAAGCCATTCGCGGCAGTGAAAGGAAGAACCTTGCGAAGCCGGGCTGTGAGGTGTAGAGTCCCGCGTGCCGGGAAATCTTCGTGAACATGAGAGGAAAAAACAATATGCGGAAACAAACCGGGTTGTTTCGTTTGGGTGTGATTCCTGTGGTTGTGATGGCGTTGGTGTTTGGCACGGTGGATGGGTGGGCGCAGGGTGGGACGGCGGCTCCATTCAACAAGGTGACAGTGTCCTCGGACGTAGCGAAGAGGACATTGATGAAGGCTGTCATTAATGCTGACACAGCCAGGGCGATTGTGGACGCGTGCGTGGAATGGCAGAAGGCGCAGCCAGGGAACGTCTCGATCGCAATTTTTGTGCTCTCGCCAACGGGCCAAATCGTTGATTCGCACCAGATGGACGGGGTGTTGCCGATTGGGGCGGAAACGGGATTGATGAAGGCCAAGACGGCGCTCTACGCACGTTCCTCGTCGGCCGTCGTTGCGCAGCGTTTCAAAGACGTCGATGGCCGGCTGATCCGGCTGGATCTCGGCAAGTCGGAAGGATTGTCCTACTACTTCGTCGGGGGGGGACTACCGATCGTGGTGGACGATCAGCTCATTGGAGCGGTCGGAGTAGGCGGCGGGAACGCCGATGAACAGTGCGCCTATCAGGCCATGGTAAAGGTGCTCGGACCGCAGCCTCCGCTGGCAACTCCACCACCGGCTGGCGGCGCAGGCGCGGGAGCAGGGCAACGTCCGGCGCAGTAGAATTTTAGCGACGATAAAAGTGTCGACGGCGGGGCCGCGAATGGCAACGGCCCCGCCGAATTGCGTTTGGGCGGATCTCTTTGGAGTTTTTGATAAGCTCTTTTCTGGAAATCAATTATTTCAAACTTGAAATCTGGACTTTAGAAATTGCTCAGGTCTGAAGTAGTAGTATCCGCGGAATGCGCAGCAAGTCTGTTCCGTTCATCAAAACAATTTAATGGCCAGGGAACTGGGACGGGACCCTACGGGAATCATGGTAATCAGGCTTTGTGTTCGGACGCGGATGACGGCGACGTCGTTGGAATCTTCGTTGACGACCAGGAGAAGATCGCCGCTGGGATCGATAGCGGAGCGGCCGGGGTGGCGGCCTGTCGATATCGGGGAAAGCAGATGCCGGGCAGACATGGCAATCGGAGTGATGCTGTTGGCAAGAGCGTCGGAAACGAAAACGAGAGAAGCATCGGCGGTCATGGCGCCGTCGGAGGGAGCTGAACCCAGGAGCATGGAGTCGGAAATTTCCGTCCTCCAGGTGTCGATGATTTCGAGACCATGTGAATCCGGAACGCTGACGTAGAGTTCGCCACCGTCAGGTTTGAGAAACAGCGCGGCGGGCGGGCCGCTCAAGCGCAGGTTTGAAATCAAGGTTCGCTTGCGAAGGTCAACCGCGGAAATTTCATTTGACCCCGCGGCGGATACGAAGGCCATGGAATTGTCAGGGAGCACGACAACCTGCTCGGGGTGACTGGCGACGCCAATGGTGGCCTCATGCGCGAGCGTGGCAGCGTCGAACATTTCAAGCGTGGAATCATCGCGATTGGGAACGAGAACCTGCTTGCCGTCCGGCGTTACCCGGGCAATCCAGGGGCGGCGTCCCGTGCGTGCATGGCCGACAATCTGGGCCGTGCGGCAATCGATAGCAACCAGTGCGGACGAGCCTGAAGCGGCGATATAGGCAAGGTGGCCGTCAGGCGAGAAATCGACCGCGAAAGGAGACGCGCCGACAGGGATGCGGGTCACAACTCGGCCAGCGGGGGCATCAATGACGAAGGCGTAGCCTCCCTCCGTTGAGACTCCCCAGACTTGATTGAGCTTAGGATGGGCGCGAAGCCCCGAGGGCGTCGGCCCTACCGGGATCGTGCCAATTGTCCCCAATCGGATGAGGTCAATAACCGAGACAGTGGCATCGCTTGAGTTAGCGACATAGGCAAAGAGGCGAAGATCCGGACGCAGGAAAGAAGGGCGGCGCTCCCGCACGATTTCGAAAGTGCCGGCACCGATGATCACCAGCAGGGCGATGAGTAACCGATAGTTGAGACGGCGCAGCATGCGAGCATGTGATTCTGCCACAGAGATGCGGAGGCGCGGAGGAAAGAAAGAAAAATCCCTGGAACCACGGATGCACACGGATGAACACGGATAAAGACAGATTCGCACTGCAGGGCTTAAAGCCCTGTCTTTCTCGCTAATTTTATGTCGCGGCTGAAGCCGTGACCCACAACGCGCATCTGAAGTTAGTAGGTGGCTCTTTAACCCCGGATTGCCTCATTTATCTGTGTGAATCCGTGTGTATCCGTGGTTTCTCCGTGATTCTGCGACTCCGCGGCTGTTTTGATTGCCGCTGAGCCGGGCATCCGTTAGAATGAGTATCCTGACTTTTTTGCGGGCTCCCCTTTGGAACTCAGGATAAACAAGTAAAGCCCGCACCCGACCGTTAGAAAGAATTGCAGAGGGAATGGCCGACCCGCTCGACAAGACAGAACTCGCCTATGACGTGAGTGACGAGTATCGTCCCGAGCCCGCGCCTATTCCCGAGCCGCCTGCGTGGCAGGACGGCAGTTTCCGCATCGGCATCCACACTTCGATCGCAGGAGATATCGCCGGGGCGCTCGATATCGCGTCCAAACTGGGAGCGAACGCGCTGCAGATATTTTCCGCAAGCCCTCGAATGTGGCCACGCGGAGGCACGCGGATTGCGGATGCGGACGCTGCTCGATTTCGCGAGCGGCGTTCGGAACTGGGCCTGGGTCCGCTGGTCATCCACGACAATTATTTAATTAATCTCGCCTCGCCGGACCGCGTCATGAGGGCGCGTTCGATTCAGGCGTTTCACGATGAACTCGTGCGCGCGGTATCACTGGGCGCGGATTTTCTGGTGGCGCATCCCGGATGTTGCATGGGGAGCGAGACTTCGCAGGCAATTTCGGAAATCGCGCAGGGAATGCGCCAGGCGGCGCGTGGAATAAAACTCGGCGACCTGCGGATTTTGATTGAGAATACTTCTGGGATGGGATCGGCTGTGGGGGCGCGGTTCGAGGAAATCAAGGCCATTCTGGATGAGACACGCGATTTGCCGATGGGCGTTTGCCTCGATACCGCGCACATGTTTGAGGCTGGATATGAGATCACCAGCGAAAAAGGCCTCGACTGGACGCTGGAGTTAGTCGAGCGGACCGTGGGGCTGGACCGTGTGTACGTGCTGCATGTGAATGATTCGAAGACGCCGCTTGGTTCGCGTGTGGACCGGCACGAACACATCGGCCGCGGAAAAATCGGGCTCCAGGCGTTTGGCAGAATTCTGAATCACCCGCGGCTAGGCCCGGGATTGCAGGGACTCGCGGGGCGGGCGTTCATTCTCGAGACACCGATCGATTTGCCCGGGGATGACCGGCGCAATGTGCGCGCGCTTTGGGAGCTGGTCGGAGTGGACCCGAAGCAGGCGCCTAAGGCTGTGGATGGGTTTTCCATGGTGCGAGGGAAGAAGAAAAAGATTTCAACACAGAGGGCACGGAGGAAGAAGGTCGGAGGGAAGAAGCGTCCCGGTGGAAAGAAGTGAATTTGAGAGTCGAAATCTGATATTTGAAATTTGAAACTTGAAATTGCGCGATGAGAAAAACGGGACTTTGAGATTTTAAATTTCAAATCTGAAATTTCAGATTTGAAATTCTGGAACGGGGAATTTGAATACGAACTTTGAGTTTGGTGCCGGATGCACAATCTCAAATATTTCTTAAACGAGGAGTGGACTACGGCGTGACGGAATACGATCCACAGGCGATTGAAAAAAAATGGCAGGCACGCTGGGACGCCGACCGTGCGTTTGAGGTCGATGCCGATCCCGCCCAGCCGAAATACTATGTGCTCGAGATGCTACCGTATCCTTCGGGAACGATGCACATGGGGCACATGCGGAATTACACGATTGGCGACGTCATTGCCCGCTATAAGCGCATGTGCGGGTTCCACGTCCTGCATCCGATGGGCTGGGACGCGTTTGGGCTGCCGGCGGAAAATGCAGCCATTCAGCGGGGAATTCATCCGCGCGAATGGACGAACACGAATATTGAATCGTTCAAGCGGGTGTGCCGTCGGTTCGGATTCAGCTACGACTGGCGCAGAGAGATTTCGACTTGCGAGCCGGAATATTACCGGTGGAACCAATGGTTTTTTCTGCGCATGCTGGAGCGCGGGATCGCCTACCGGAAACGCAGCCGGGTGAACTGGTGCCCCAAGTGCATGACGGTGCTGGCGAACGAGCAGGTGGTGGACGGGTGCTGTTGGCGGCATGAGGATACGCCGGTTGAGGCCAAAGAAATTGAGCAGTGGTTCCTGCGGATCACGCAATATGCCGAGGAGTTGCTCGAATCGCTGGATCAACTCGAAGGCGCGTGGCCCGAGCGCGTGCAAACGATGCAGCGGAACTGGATTGGGAAATCGCAAGGGACGCGCGTACGATTTGCCGTGGATGGACTTGAGAAAGCCTCGATCGAAGTTTTCACGACGCGCGTGGATACGATTTACGGGGCGTCAGCGCTGATTCTCGCGCCGGAGCATCCACTGCTCAGCACACTTGTGGCCGGAGTGAAGGGGCAAGAGGAAATCGAGGGAAACATCCATCGGCTTCGACAGCGGCTGACCCGTGCGGCGGACATCGCGACAGCGGAGAAAGAAGGATTCTTTGTCGGGCGGTATGCGTTCAATCCATTTAACGGCGAAAGAATTCCAATCTGGGTTGGAAATTTTGTGTTGATGGAATATGGAACCGGCGCGGTAATGTGCGTTCCTGCGCACGACGAACGTGATTGTGAATTTGCAACAAAATACGGGTTGCCTAAACCGATTGTGGTGCAGCCGCGCGGGGGTAAAGAGCTGACGCCGGAAACGCTCACTGCGGCGTTTACGGAATACGGTACGTTGGCGAATTCGGGGCCGTACACTGGGCTGGAGTCAGAAAAAGCTATCGAGAAAATGACGGCGGACGCGGAGGCGCGCGGATTTGGCAAAGGCGAGATAATTTTCCGGCTGAAAGATTGGGGAATTTCCCGTCAGCGCTACTGGGGAACGCCGATTCCCGTGTTGTACTGCGAGAAGTGCGGAATGGTTCCCGTGCCTGATAAAGATTTGCCCGTGGTGCTGCCTCCCATGGCGAAATTTTCAGGCGTGGGTCAGTCGCCGCTCGCGAGCGTGCCGGAATTCGTAAATACCACGTGTCCGAAATGCGGAGGCCCGGCGCGGCGCGAGACGGACACGATGGACACGTTCATCGATTCTTCCTGGTACTTCTACCGTTACGCCGACGCGCACAACGACAAGACGCCGTTTGACCCGGCGCTGGTGCGGTATTGGTTGCCCGTCGATCAGTACATTGGCGGAATCGTGCATGCGATTCTGCATTTGCTGTACACGCGATTTTTCTGCAAGGTGATGCGCGATCTGGGACTGGTGAATCATGACGAACCGGTGAAGAGGCTGTTCACGCAGGGGCTGGTGCTCAAGGGCGGCACGGCGATGTCGAAATCGAAAGGGAATGTTGTCGGAGCGGAAGAGATGGCGGAAAAGTACGGCTGCGACACAGGCCGTCTGTATACGCTATTCGCGGCGCCGCCGGAAAAAGATCTGGAATGGAGCGAGCAGGCGATTGAAGGATGCTCGCGATTTCTGCAACGCGTGCACCGGATGGTTTCGCGGCATGCGGAGAATGTGAGTAGCTTCGCAAGCGTTTCTGGAGTCGCCGAGGCGGTTGATTCAGCGTCACTGAAAGAGAAGGCGCTGCTGCGGAAAGCGCACCAGGTGCTGCGGCGCGTGTCCAACGATTTCGAGACGCGCTGGCATTTCAATAGCGCCACGGCCTTGCTGATGGAACTGGTCAATGAAATTCATGGCGCAGAGCCGCTGGAAGAGGGAGTTCGCCCGGCGGTGGCCAGGGAAGTGTTTGAACTTCTGATTTTAATGATGGCGCCCATGGTGCCGCATCTGGCCGAGGAACTGTGGGAAATGCTGGGCCACACGGGCGAAACTCTGGCGCACGCGCCGTGGCCGAAATTTGTTCCGGCGTTGGCGGCTGAAGATCAGGTCGAAATCGTCGAGCAAATTAATAGCCGCGTGCGGGGAAAACTCCTGGTCGAGAGCGGATTGCCCGAAGAAGAACTCAAGAAACAGGTGCTTTCCGATCCCAAGATTGCCAAATTTCTGAACGGGCAACGCGTAGTAAAGATTATCGTAGTGCCGAATAAGCTGGTGAACGTAGTGACGGGATAAATAATGGGTGTCGTATCGAGCGGTTTTCAGATTTGAAATTTCAAATTTGAGATTGTTCCGCGTGAGATTTGTTATATGTGGCTCGGCGAATGACGCAAACACAGTTGGTAGACATGTGGCGCCCCTACGGGGCTTTGTGATTTACGCGAACGGAGTCCCACCGCTTCCGCGGTGGGCTACGGTGTTTCGTCCCTGACGGGACTGGCAACAGCAGGAAGTAATCGGACCGGGAACTGGATAGTCATTTTATTTTCTGAGATTCGGGCCTCCTGAAGAACTAATGAGGAAACGATGAGTGAGCGTGGCGGTATTGTTGTTCTTGATTTTGGTGGTCAGTATACGCAACTGATCGCGCGGCGGATTCGCGAGCAGCAGGTGTTCAGCGCGATTCTGCCTTGCACGGCGAGCGTCGAGCAAATTCAAAAGTACGAGCCTGTGGGCGTGGTGCTGTCCGGCGGACCGAACTCGGTGTATGACGCGGGAGCGCCGCCATGCGATACGGCCGTGTTGTCGCTGGGCGTGCCCGTGCTCGGGATTTGCTATGGCTTGCAGTGGATGACGCACGTGCTGGGCGGCCACGTAGAGCGGGCTGACCGGAGAGAGTACGGACGCACGGAACTCCTGGTGAAAAACGGCTCGGCATTGTTCGCCGGGCTGCCGCAGCGGCTGCGTATCTGGAATAGCCATGGAGATCACGTTCGAGCGCTCCCCGCGGGATTTCATGTGACCGGGGAGACGGGTAACGCGGTATCCGCCGCGGAAGATCCGGCGAGAAAACTGTACGCGGTGCAATTTCATCCTGAGGTGCGGCATACCGACTGCGGTTCTGAAATCCTGCGCAATTTTGTTTTTGAAATTTGTCATGCGCGGCCGCAGTGGAGCGGCGCGGCATTTATCGCCGAGACGGTGGATTCGATTCGCAAGCAGGTTGGCGAGGCGACAGCGATTTGCGCGTTAAGCGGAGGAGTCGATTCGGCCGTGGCGGCCGTAATGGTGCATCAGGCGATCGGGGATCGTCTGACCAATGTGTTCGTTGATACCGGACTGCTTCGCAAGAATGAATTTTGCGAAACGCTCGAATTGTTGCGTGACCGCATGGGACTTAAGGTGGAGGGCGTCGACGCGAGGAAACGGTTTCTGGAGCGTCTAAAGGGTGTAGAGGACCCGGAGGAGAAGCGGAAGCGCATCGGTGGAGAGTTTATCGCCGTATTCGATGAGCGGGCTCGACAGATGGCCAGCGGCCCGGACCGGCCGGCTTTCCTGGTGCAGGGAACTCTCTACCCGGACGTGATCGAGTCGGTGGCGGTTCGAGGCCCGTCGCAAACCATTAAGACGCACCATAATGTGGGAGGCCTTCCGAAGGATTTGCCGTTCGCCCTGATCGAGCCGTTGCGAGAGCTGTTCAAAGACGAAGTGCGAAGAATTGGACGCGAACTTGGTCTTCCAGAGGAGATGCTTACCAAGCATCCGTTCCCAGGACCCGGGCTTGCCGTGCGGCTGCTGGGAGAGGTAAGTGAAGAGCGATTGGCGCTGCTTCGCGATGCGGACGCTGTCGTTGTGGAAGAGATTCGCCGCGCCGGACTGTATGAAAAAGTGTGGCAAGCTTTTGCCGTGCTTCTTCCCGTGCGCAGCGTCGGAGTAATGGGCGATGAGCGGAGTTATGGATTCACAGTGGCGGTACGAGTGGTGGAATCGGAAGATGCGATGACCGCGGATTGGGCACGGCTTCCGATGGACGTGCTGGAACGGATTTCGACGAGAATTGTCAATGAAGTAAGAGGAATCAACCGGGTGGTGTATGACATCAGTTCAAAGCCGCCGAGTACAATCGAGTGGGAGTAGCGGCAGGCGGGACAACACCCAAATGAAGCAGTTGATAAAAAAAGGGGATTGGCTATGGCCCGAGTTGGATCGCCTTGCCGACAATCAGGCTAATCGTGTTAGTCCTCGGGCCTACCACCCATATTTTCAAGGCCTGTCCGCGCAAGTCATGAGACCGGGGAAGCTTAGCGATTGGCCATCTTTTGAGCCATGTACAGCAGGAGCCGACGGTCAGGTTCTTCAATCCGACCCATCAGTCTGCGGAACTTGCTCAGAAGGCGAGCCTCTTTTCCGGTACTGCCCCAAACAATATCGTCCGCGCTCTTGCGCTTGGGAAGGTTGGGAAGCGCGGGAGGTTCTTCTCCGTCATAGAAGAGTTGGTAGAGTGGGACTTCGAGAGCGCGGGCCATCTTTTCCAGTGTTTCAATTGCTGGAACAGTGTGGCC
>JAOAPW010000272.1 GCA_025463105.1 Candidatus Acidiferrum typicum
GTCATGTCCATAGACCACGAATACTTTACGGCTGGATTTCGACGGACCAGCTGCTGCCGCAGCACGATGTGAATCGATTCCCAACATCTCGCGGATGACGCCCTGGTATTTCCCCTGAGGGGTGACCGTGCCATTATCGAAAACGTTTACGATTTCTCCTTTAGTGAAGCGGAGCTGGTAACCGGTATCATTGCCATTTCTCTTCTTGTCTTTGAGAATCAAGCCTTGGGATTCCAGCTTTCTGAGAACATCATCGACTGACATTCCGGGTCCTCCCTTCGAATGCAGTTGCTCTCCACTATGAATGGCAAGAATTGTATCTGGAATCGTGTGTTGGAAAAAACGGAAGTTATCGCGTTTCGATCACATCAGAACGACACGGCCTTGTAATAGCTTACTCGAGAACTACTGATTGTCTGAAATGCATGTTCGATAAGTGGATTGTTTGCCGCGAATTATAACTGTGCGACAGGAGTGGGAACTTCCGGTTCGACGCCGCGCCATCCGACCGACCTGCCTTGAACAGCGCCCATCACCGCGCGGAACAGCACGACGTACATCATCTGGCGGTAATAAAAGCGTTGCAGCAGCAGCGGCCAGAGCAGCGACCAGTCTTCGCGTCTTTCCAGGGTGAACGCGACCACGCAGGTAAGAAAATCGATCAGCATGAATCCGATAAAGAAAACAAGGGAGCGCTGAACGTCGGCGGCCGTCCACAATTGCGGAATATGGGTAAAGTGAAATTGCGAAAGCCCGTACAGGACCAGCGAACCGAGAAAGAGTAAATCGATTACGGGCGAAAACAACGGCAACAGAAGCTGGAACAGGAACATGTTGGGCAGCGCGATCCATCCAAGCGTGCCGTACTTTCTGCGTCCCAGCGTGTCGCTATGCTTCCAGAACGCCTGCAACGTCCCGAACGTCCAGCGGAAACGCTGGCGAACCAGCGCGGAAGCGGTTTCCGGGGCATCCGTCCAGCCGATTGCTTCCTCCTCGTAATTAATTTTCCATCCGGCGCGGCGAATTGTGATGGTCAAGTCCGTGTCTTCGGCGACCGTGTCAGCGCTGAATCCACCACAATTGTTGATTGCTTCGGAGCGCCAGGCGCTCAACGCGCCGGGAACAACGGGAATGCAGTTCAGCAGATCGAAAGCGCGCTTTTCCAGATTCTGGCTGGTTACGTACTCGAGGGCTTGCCATCGAGTAAGCCAACTGACGCGATTTCCGACTTTAACATTCCCGGCTACCGCGCCAACCCTGGGATTGACGAAATGGCGAACGAGTTTGCTTACGGCGTCAGGTTCGACCGAAGTATCCGCATCGATGGTGACGATGATACCGCTGGTGGCCTCTGCCTGCGCGTGCGAAAGCGCCGCGGACTTGCCACGATTGGGCTGGTGAATGACGCGCACGGCCGGATTGCGGCCGAATTGTTCGTCCAGCAGCTCACTCGTGCCATCGGTTGATCCGTCATCGACCACGATCACTTCCAGTTTTGGATAGTCGGACTCCAGCACCGAATTGATCGTATAGACGATGACCGATTCTTCGTTGTATGCGGGAATAAGAACGCTGACCGGCGGCAGAAAGTCAGGATGATCGGGAGGAGCGGAGCGAAACTTTTCAATGATCGCCAGCAGCCCGACAACAATCGTGCGGCCGCTCACCAGTCCGATGCCGAGAACGAAAATAAATGCGACGCTGAGCCGCGACCATTCATATGCCGTAAAAATAAGCCCGTCCGCGCGAGCCACCAGGCGCTCGCGAAACGAAAGTGACGGCATCAGCTGCGCTCGCGTCTGTCCAATGAGCTCCGAGACAGGAACGATCGAGAATCCCGCCGCGCGCAGGCCGTCTATAATTTGCGGCAGCGCCACGACGGTCCTGGAACGATCGCCGCCTCCATCGTGCAGGAGCACAATGTTGCCGGTGCTGGCGCGCGCCTGCTCGATTACTCGTTGTACGATCACGGACGAGGGCGCAGGCGGAATCCCGCCAGGCTCGCCCCAGTCATGCGGATCGATGCGCGCGCCCACGATCAGATACCCCATGGACTGCGCCATGGGAAGCAGCGCTACTTCGTCCGCGGTTTCCGGCTGGTGATCGATGCCATATGGCGGCCGGAACAGCAGCGTCTTGACTCCCAGCGTGCTGTTCATCAAACGCTCGGTAACATTCAGCTCAACGTCAATCTGCCTCTTGGAAATGTCGCTCCAGTGATGCGTATAGGTGTGGTTGCCGATCTCGTGCCCTTCGGCGTATTCACGATACAGAAGTCCCAGGGCGTCGTTGGCGGCGCTTCCGATCACGAAAAAAGTTGCCGGCGCTTTCTTTTCCTTCAAGATGTCGAGAATTCTTGGCGTGAACCGTTGGTCCGGGCCGTCGTCGAAGCTGAGCGCGATCTTTTTCGGCGCGGCGCCCATTTGGAATATTCGATAGGAGGAAGGCAGCGCTTCATAATTATTTTCGACGATTGTGTTGCTGGATGGATCGAAACGTATCGTCCGGCGGCCTTTTTTCGGTGTGTCTGCGAACTTCCAGATGTCGCCGTCGCCTTCGAGAATCAGATCGTATCCCGGCGGCATGTCTTCGAGTTTTGCGCGAACTTCGTCATCGGGCCGCGTGACGTCCCAAATCGGCCAAATCGAGGGATCTTCCGACCCCAGGCGCCAGAGCGCAGTGCCTTGTACGCCGACGCGCTCTGCAGCGCGCAGTTCGTTATAAGCCGTGACGCCATCGAGCAGCCAAACCCGGTGAACATGATTGTGGTCGTCGGAATAAGAGTAATTCGGATTGAGCGAATCCGTGTCGAACTGGACCTTAGCTTCCGATTCAGAAGCTGTCACAAGCGACTCCTGGAAACTTTCGACCTTCGCTTGTTCGCCGGCCTTCTTGCCGGACTTTTCCGGCCAGTCATACGCATAATTCGCGATGCCCATCACCAACTTCTGCGCAGGCACCAGCTTCAGGATCGCGTCAATGTTCCTCACAAACCAGTCTTGCGCTGCAATTGGACCCGGCGCCGACGTGCGCCAGTGCTGGTCATAGTTCATTAGAACAACAGCATCCGAGGATTTACCGATGCCCGCGTAGTCATAGTCCCAATCGGCTGCAGGCAGCGCGACCATCAGCTTCAGGTTGGAAGCGTGCAAATCCGTGGCCAGCTCGGAAATAAATTGACTGAAATCTTTCTGGCTTTGCTTGGGAATTTCCTCAAAATCCACGACCAGCCCTGCGAAGTGGGCTTGCGTCACATATTGCACCGCTTGCTGTGACAGGTGGTGACGCGCCGTGGGGCTTTTCAGCATGGCCGCCATCTTGTCCGTCAGCCAATTCGTTCCGTCGGAATTATTGAGCAGCGGCATCGTGGGTATCTCGATTCCGGAAGTTTGCTGCAATGATAGCTGCCAGGCCGCGAGCTTAGGATCGGCTTCGACATCCAGGCGGCCTTCGGCGGTGATGGAATGCAGCCGCTCGGGGATCAAAAGATCAATGTCCCGAAAATGTTGCTGCAGCGCGGCGAGCGATGTCGGATCCCAGCTCACATAAAAAGCGGCGCGCAATGGATCGTACGTCGGCGGTGTCGGCGGCACTTGTCCCAGGGTAGCCACGCGCCGGTGACGCCCGACTCGCTTCAAGGCGGCGCGACTGCGGATTTTTTCAATAACCGGATGAAGCGCATTACGGTTGGTTGGCAGCAGGGGTTCAGGCAAACTAGGACTGACCAGAACACTGATAAAAAAAGTGATTAAGAGGAGCGTAAAAATCGCACCGCAAATTTCGAGCACCCTGCTCGTACGCCGCCATCGCCGGCGCCGTTCATCGTAGAATATGGGCTTGCGTGGCTTCATGAATTCATTCCAACCTAATGACTTGGCAACAGGATGCCGTCACAAACTGATGATAACCGCGCGGCGCACCGGCGTCACCGCTCTTTATATACACACGTTCCTCGCCATGATTACAGGGCTTGCCTTGCGCCTGCTGTTTGCCCTGCAATTTCCGGCATCCGCAGGCGATAGCGGTTTATATATTCAACTCGCCCGCAACTGGGCCGACCATCATATCTATGGCTTGTTGCTAAACGGCCAACTGGTCCCGACAGACCTCCGCGTGCCGGGTTATCCGGCGTTCCTGGCTGGAGTCGCTCTGTTATTTGGACGCTCCAACCGGGCAATTGTGTTGTCTCAGGCCGTCCTTGATTTATGTACCTGTTTCTTGACGGCGGGGCTTGCCGCGGCGCTGGCTCCTTCGGCGGCCCGCCGTCGGGTCGCGATTGCCGCACTATGGCTCGCTGCGACGTGCCCGTTTTTAGCGAACTACTCTGCCGCTGTGCTCACCGAAGTCCTGACCGCGTTCCTCACCACAGCCGCCCTGGCCTGTTTTATATTGGGTATGAAACAGCAGCCTGCCACGTTCCGCTTAGCGGGTCACCCACTGCGCGTCACACCAACAATGGCCACTTACCTTGGCGCCTTCATAACCGGACTCGCAAGCCTGGTGCGTCCAGAAATGCCCCTGCTGCTTATTGTCGCGGGCGCAGTCTTTGCGCTGCGCTGGTGGAAATCCTTCGGCGTTCGCAAGGTGATGTTGTCCGGCGTGGTGATGGCGGTCGTGTTCCTATTGCCTCTGATCCCCTGGGGTGCGCGTAATCTCATTACGCTGCACAAATGGCAGATCACCGCGGATCGCTACGCCACCCTTCCAGGTGAGTATGCGCCTGTTGGCTATTACAAGTGGCAAAAGACCTGGATGGTGCGCTTCCGCGACGTCTACATTTCCGTCTGGAAGCTGAATGAGGAGCCGGTCCGGATTGATGATTTCCCCGCATCGGCGTTTGATTCGCCTGAAGAAAAGCAGCGCGTCGCCGAATTGTTCGACCAGTATAACAACAGTCCAAGCCTGGACATTTCGCCCGAGGTCGATCAGGGATTTGCGGAGATCGCACGCGAGCGAACCGCGCGACATCCGCTGCGAACTTATGTGACGGTTCCTCTCGGACGGGTGCTGACAATCTGGTTTACGCCGCGAACCGAGCTTCTCCCAATCGACGGAAAATTCTTCCCCGTTTCGAGCAGTTGGGAGGATTCGCACGAGAGTTTTCTAACTACAGCTGTATTCGGTGCGCTCGGATATCTGTATCCCGCCCTCGCGCTGGCCGGAATTTGGGCAGCCCGGCGTTACGCTCGTTCGATTAGTTTCAAATCGCCAATTCCCGACGACCTGCCAAATCTGTGGGGCATCTCACTGCTCGTTGCCTATATCCTTGTTCGTACTGCGTTTCTTACAACGGTCGAAGCCCCTGAACCTCGTTATGTCGTAACCTGCTACCCAGTAGTTCTGGCCCTGGCCAGTTTAATCTGGATACGCAAACCTACCGAAGCGCCAAAGGCGCAACAAAACGTAGCCCAGCTTACAAACGCTGAAAAGTGAATCAACGGGGTGCCCCACACGTCGGGTTTACGTGTGGGGGTTTTTGTCGTAATTATCCTCTGATGAAACGGAATTAACGTTCTTCGACAGGCTCAGGATGAATAGTAACCCGCGCAATCTGCGGGAATTTTTCCTTCACGCGATCTTCGAGCGCGGCTGTCACATCGTGGATCTGCGTAATCGGCAAGCTGCCGTCCATGGCGCAGTGGCAGGAAGCCAGAATCTTGTGCTCCACCTGGCGGACATGCACCTCATGGCAATCCACGAGTTCGTGGAATTCACGTGGCAAACTATTGATGTAAACCTCAATGGCCCGGCCAAGTCCTCTCATTTCTCCGCGGTGCCCATCCACGGACGCGATGTGCGTTCCCAGCGGCTCGATGTGGATATTCACAATCGGCGCGGCGCCACTCGCCGGAGCTGACACGTCGGGCAGCCTTCGGATTTCTTCCTCCAGCTCCGAAGCGTGGCGATGCGCGTCTCGCAGGCTCAGCTGTTCGGGCACTTCCAGATGCATTTCGATGAACAGCCGCCCATCCAGATGGTGCGCGGAAAGTTCATGAATGGAAAGCCCGCGCCGCGCGGCGATCACGCGAATTCTGTCAAACAGGTGTTCTCCCGCGACGGCGCGCGGCTCCATGTGCACCATTACGTCCGCGGGAATAATTTCGGCAACACGATGTTCG
This sequence comes from Candidatus Acidiferrum typicum, assembly GCA_025463105.1. Lineage (GTDB taxonomy): Bacteria > Acidobacteriota > Terriglobia > Acidiferrales > UBA7541 > Palsa-360. The sequence continues at coordinate 6,120 of JAOAPW010000272.1, forward strand.
ACGGCGTCGGAAATGGCGTGTACCTGCTCGAAACTCGCAGAACGCGGCACGCTGATGGTGACGTCCACGAAATGCTGGTTGCCGGCCCGGCGCACGCGCACACGCTCGGCCTTCAGCACGCCATCTAAATTCGTGACGGCCGTAGCCACGCGTTGCTGCAGGCCCGCGGGCGCGGCGTCCAGCAACGCGTCCAGCGTGCGTTTTCCGAGCCGCGACCCGATCCAGATCACGATCGCGGCAACCACGAGCGCAGCGATGGGGTCGGCATTCTGCAGCCACGTAATACCGGTTCTTTGTCCGATCCACACCGCGCCCATGCCCAGGATCACAACGAACGTGCTCCACACATCGGTGGAAAAATGAAGCGCATCGGCTTCCAACGCTTCGCTCGGGTACTCACGAGACACGCGGGCGAGCGCGCGCGAACGCACAATATCAATTCCCATCGCCAGGCCCAGAATCACCATGAATAAAGGGTTCGGCTGCAGGTGAACGTGTCTGTAAAGCAGCCGCACGAATGCCTCGACAATGATGTAGATCGAAGTGACCAGCAGGAGGCCGGTTTCAACGAACGCGGAGAAACTTTCGATCTTGCCGTGTCCGTACGTATGCCCGGAATCGGCAGGCCGATCCGAGACCCGCACTGAAAACCACGTCAGGATAGCCGCAACCAAATCGAGCCCTGAATGCAACGCTTCGGAAAGAATTCCAAGGCTCCCGGTCGCGACGGCGAGAAATACCTTCAGTCCCACCAGAACCAAAGCGGAGCCAATCGACCCGAGCGCCGCCATCTGCTTCACCGAGCTGGGGGATCGTGTGATGGAGAATCCTCGAAAGGATTATACGATGCCGCGATGCGGAAAGCGCGGCGCGGAACGACGCCAACACCCCTACAGTACTGCTGGGTTGGCGGTAATTGATTTTGTAGTGGCCGCCCGCTCGGGGACGGGCAGCGTTTAATTCATCGGCGGTGCAGGAACCTGCGGCAAGCGTTCCGGTTCACCGCGCGCTCCGTGAACTTCTACGTCGTCGAAAAGCAGCGAGGGCGCGATGACGGTCGCGGGAACGCCGGAATCAGCTGAACCGTAGGCGGCCAGCGCGGTTCCGGCAAAGCCTGCCTGCTGGCTCTGGGTGAAGTTGAACGCTGTGGCATCACTTCCAACTCCGGCGATATTTCGTATCGCTCGCAACGTAAGTCCTGCAAGCCGCGCGCCGCGAACCAGTGATTCTTTTCCGTCGTCAACATTCACTCGATACACCAGCAATGGCAAGCGGTCACCGGTCGCGGCGCCCGACGCGGCGCCCATCACCAGTTCGGAAAGGTCGTCCTGTTCGCGCACGCCAAGAACGGGATTGTCCATTGCGCGCACGATCAGGCACCATTTATTTCCATTCTGTTTGCACGTATCCAGAAATTTCTTCTTCAAATCCGCCGGGGACTCGGCGGCTGTCGAAGTAAAAAACAAATTACTCATCAAGGGACGTGGATCGGCGAGATATGCGGCGCGTCCGTGGCCGTTGGTGCGAAACAGATCTGGGCCCGGGCGGCGCGACATCAGTAAATCCCGCAAGGTCCCATTCTCGATTACCTGCACGCGCTCAGCTTTCACGCCTTCTTCATCCACTGCATAGGTGCCGAGCAAATCCTGTCCGCCAAACTGCTTTGCGGTCGGATCGTCGACGAGCGAAACGTTGGCGGGCAAAACGCGCGAGCCTATTTTCCCAGTCCACTCGCTGCGCCCGCCCAGCCGGTCCATCAATTGTTCGAACCCCGATTGCGTCGCGAGAGGGCCGCGCGCTCCAGAAATCGATGGTCCGAGCATCTGCGCCAGCAGCGAGCCTGCCGCGGGCGCTTCAAACAATACGGGGCCATCATAATCAGCTGCGGGAGGCGACACTCGCAGAGTGATCAAATCTTCTCCGGCTTGCTGCAAGCTCTTTCGAATGGCGTCAGCGGCGGGCAACTGATCGGGACGGCTGCGATAAACGGCGTAGAAATTGTGCAAGGGCATGCCGTCGTCCGATTCTGTCTCCATGCTGGCTTCCACTGCCGCCAGGCTGTGATTGGCGCGAATCTTGGTCCCTTCGCTGTTGAGCAAATAACTCGTGGTGTAAATCAAGTGATAGGTAACGCGAGAGCTATACAATTGCGGAAATGCGCGCAGCGCCGCGGAAACTGATTTCGCTTCCTGCTCCCAGTTTCGCGTCGTCCAGTCCGGTTCGTGGAGAGGTTCAACGGATACTGTCGGAGAGGCGGCGGAAAAGTCGGGAATGCTTGGCGCTTTTGCCAGCCGCGATACAAACGCCTGCTTTTTTGAAAGATTTTCCACGGCGGCCTTGAAGGCTTGATCGGAGGCCAGCCAGAGATCCTGCCGCAGAGAATCGTAATCGCGATCGATGCCCACCGTGCCGGTCGAGCCGAGGAACCCGGTGAAGCCTTCATCGGTAATGAAATTGGAGCTGTCGAGATTGTAGTCGCCGACCCGGACGTCCACGCTCATGATGCGGTTGCGCCCAGAGGTTGAGGAAATCAACGCGCCAAATTCCGCGACAATCGTGTGCACGTCCAAATCGAGCACTCGATACTGAATGTAGTACGGGTGCGCCGGTTTGTCGGTGCCGGGAATTTTCAATTCGAGACGCTGCCGTGAACGGTCAAGTTCATCCTGCATCGCGGCGAGAGTCTTGTCTGAATCTGTGGCCGCAGGCTGCTGCGCCACCTCAGGCTTCGCAGCCGGATGTTCAGGCGGAGCCGCCACGGCGGGCTTTGTTTGCAGGAGCAGAAATGCCAGCGCCGCCGATGGGACAATCATGGCCAACATCTTCAACTCGAAATATTTCGTAAATTTGTTTTCGGCGCGATTCATTGACGCGCTCCTTTCGGATCGTGCGCGGGCGGCGGCAGAATCGGCGGTTTGTCGGTTGAAGTTTCCTTCTTCTGCACTTCCATTTCAGAAATCAGGATCGCCGGGGCGACCGCGGCGACGGGCACGGAACCCGACTCCGCGCCGCAGTAACCGTTGAAAATTTCAGGTGTGTCACCAGTGGCCAGAATCTTGGTGAGCGAAACCAGCGGTGTGCCGACGATGTCCACGCCTCGCACCAACTGGTCGGGTTGTCCATTCGCGAAAACTTTGTACACGACCAGGGGTTGCACCTGGAATGCTTGCGGCTGGCCGCGGCCGGTAAAGGTAAAGCCTCCGGCGATATCGTCAATCAGCAAGCCGAATTGTTTTCCCTGGCGTTTTATTTCCTCAATCAGTTTTTTGCGCAGCTCGGCGTTGGTCACCGTGAGGCTGCTCTGAACGATCAAGTTTCCCTGGCGAGAAACCGGCTGAGCGCCGATCTGGCGTCTTCCGTGGCCGTTCGAGTGCGGAAAATCCGTAAGAGGCTGCCGCGACATCTCGAAATTGCGCAAAACTCCTTTGTCCACCAGAGTAACGCGCTCGGC
>JAOAPW010000276.1 GCA_025463105.1 Candidatus Acidiferrum typicum
GGAAGGATTTCAAGGCGCTCCGGAAGTTTATACTTGGCAATTTCTTTGCCCATCAGAAAAGTTTTCAGCATCTCGAAGCGCAATTCCGCACCATCCTTCAACAAAACGCAGGCACACATCCGCTCGCCCAGATCAGGGTCGGGGACGGCGATGCAGGCGACATTTTTCACCGCCGGATGAGAAAGAATCAGGTTTTCGACCTCTTCCGCACTGATTTTTTCGCCGCCGCGATTGATCAGATCTTTTTTTCGACCCTCGACCATATAGTTTCCCGAGGGATGCTGCCGCATCAGGTCGCCCGACCTGTAAAAACCATCCGAGGTGAACGTGCGCGCATTGTACTCCGGCACTCCGAAGTAGCCTCGCAAGGTGTACGGACCGCGGCAACACAACTCTCCAACTTCGCCGAACGGAACTTCGTTATCATCTTCATCGAGAATTCTTACTTCATCATCCGGGCTTACGGGGCGTCCCACCGTTTCTAGGCGCACATCCTCAGGATCATCTATTCGCACAAACATCAAAAGACCTTCCGACATTCCGAAATTTTCCTGAACGAAAGCGCTGGGAATTAATTTCCTCGAGAGCAGACGCACCTCTGGCTGCAGCCGCTGCCCGCCGCTTTGGATGTAACGCAGCGAAGAAAGATCGTATTTTTTCATCGCGGGATCGTTGAGCAACCGTATCAGTAAGGCGGGGACTACTTTTACGTGAGTCACTCGATGCTTTTCAATCAGCGCGCACATATCTTCAGGCCTGGTGCTCGTACTGACCACCACACTTCCGCCCTGAAACATGAATCCCTGGACGCCAGGGCACGCCAGAGGCAGATTGTGCGCGATCGGCAGCACGATCAGAAGGATCGAATCGGCAGTCACGCCGCAAACGCTCGCGGCAACTTTGGAATTGTAAGCATAGTCGTTGTGCGTGCGTGGAATCAGCTTGGGGATTCCTGTCGTTCCTCCGGAAAGCTGAAAAACCGCGGGATCGGTCGGGTCAAAGTGCAATTGGGCGAGGGCTGATGCTGGAAGTTTCGCCGGCTTGGCGATCATTTCCGAAAGCGACAGAAACCCTTCGCGTTGCTCACCCAAAAGGATTCCATATTTTAGTGTCGGGCTCTGTCTCCTGACGCGATTGACAATGTCCGTATAGTCGCAATCGCCGTGCGCTTCGGGAATGACGCAGGCCTTGGCGCCGGAAAGCTCCACGAACTGGCTGATTTCCGCGAACCGGTGAGTCACCAGGGCCGCGATAGGAATGCACCCGATTTTTTGCAACGCAAAATAAAGGATCACGAACTCGGCGACGTTCGGAAGTTGAACCACAACGCGATCAAGCGGCATAAAACCCGCTTCGAGAAGTCGCAAAGCCAGGTTGGTTGACAAGCGGTCAAGTTCGGCGTACGTAAACGAATTGTCGCGGTCGATGAGTACGATGCGGCTCGCGAAGCGTTTGAAAACTACCTCGAACTCTTCCGCGAGCGATTTGTCTGCCCAACATCCGCGCTCGCGATAACGCTTTGCGAACTCCGGCGGAAACGGCACGACCCCATCCAACATCAGCTTCCCCTTCTTGGCTCAGGTTGTAGCGGCAAATCCACCGTCGATGACTATGATTTCACCCGTGACGAAGCGGTTGCTCACAATCAAATTCACCATGACTTCAGCCACATCCTCCGGCGTCGCCACCCGGCGCAGCGGAGTATGTTTCGCGCGGCGTTCCATTAAATCATCATACTTGTCCTTGAGCATTCGCACCATCCAGTCGCCTTCCATCCAACCCGGCGCCACTGCGTTCACGCGGATTTCCGGAGCCAGATTGAGCGCCAGCAGCTTCGTAAGACTTACCACTGCAGCCTTACTCGCGGCATACGGCAGAGGTTGAGGGCCCGGCCGCAGCCCAACGATGCTTGCCGTGTTGACGACACTGCCTCCGGCAGCCTTCAGCAGTGGTACGGCTGCGCGTGTCACCTGGAACATGCCGCGAACATTGACCGCGAAAACGCGGTCCCATTCCTCGGCCGTCAGTCCCTCGAAGTCCTTCGGCTTGATGTCCGTCGTCGTGCCCGCGTTATTCACCAATGCATCGAGGCGGCCGAACTCCTGCGCCGCTGCTGCCAGCATCTTGCGGACGCACGCATCATCGCTGACATCACATTTAAATAGTAACGTCTTCGCGCCTTTTGCCTGCGCTTGCTCCGCTGTGCTGCGCGCCGCCTGCTCACTCCTGTTGTAGTTAATAATTACATCGAATCCCGCTGCGGCCAGAGCGACCGCCACAGCGCGGCCAATTCCGGTGGATGCACCCGTGATCAAGGCTACTTTCCTGCTGTGAACCATGTGTATTTCTCCTATCCGGGTCGGTATGATATCATGATATCAATTGACGGAGGCAGTGATGGCTCAATTCGTTGTTCGGAACATTGAAGTTGAGGTAAAGACTCGGCTTCGCCGGCGAGCGGAACGCCATGGGCGAAGCATGGAGGAAGAAGTGCGTGACATTCTCCGCAATGCCGTCAAGGTCGAAGACTCCTCCGCTGGCGGACTCGGTACTGGAATCTCTTCCTTGTTCACTAAAGTTGGTCTCGAAA
>JAOAPW010000043.1 GCA_025463105.1 Candidatus Acidiferrum typicum
CACCGGACATTCGCGCATAACCGTCATTCCAGCGCCGCAAGAATTCGGCGCGGAAATCCTGCGCGTCGATTTGCGAACGATCGACGGTGATGATTTTGGCAACCTCTATCGAGCCTGGTTGCACTACTCGGTTCTTCTGTTCCGCGGACAGATTTTAACGGACCACGATCTCATTGCGTTCAGCAATAAGTTCGGAGGGCTGGATTTGGCCCCGATCCAGGAATCCGGGCGCCGCTTTGTTGAAGGACATCCGGAAATTTACGTTGTGTCGAACGTAATAAAAGACGGCGAGCCCATCGGCAGCCTGGGCGCGGGCGAAGCAACCTGGCACACGGACATGTCGTATCTGGAGCAGCCGCCGAAAGCCAGCATACTTTACGCGCTCGAAGTCCCTCCCGCGGGAGGAAACACTTATTTCTGCAATATGTATCGCGCCTACGAATCTTTGCCTCAAGAACTGAAGCAACGAATTGCACCTATGTCCCTGAAACATGATGGAACCTATAACAGCGGCGGCTATGTGCGCCAAGGTGTGACGGCTGCCGATGACCCCACGACGTCTCCCGGCGAATATCATCCATTGGTGTGCGCTCATCCTGAAACCAAGCGTCGGTTACTTTATCTCGGGCGAAGACGCAATGCCTACATTAAAGGCCTGCCGCTTGCCGAATCTGAATCCCTGCTCGACCAGTTATGGTCCTATGCAACTCGTGAGGAATTCGCGTGGCACAACGAATGGCGCGTGGGCGACCTGGTCCTGTGGGACAACCGGTGCACGATGCACCGGCGTGATCCTTTCGACGCGACTTCGCGTCGAATCATGCATCGCACCCAGATTAAAGGCGAAACTCGGCCAAGCGCCTGATGCTCTACTAGAAACCCACCAGGGACGGGTGTGGGCTCTACTTGGAGCCCACCATAAGAACGATGAGCCATTTGTGCGAATGATTCGGCTGAGCGCGCCGGGCATGGTCTTCGGACTGCTCTGCGCGATGTATTTCATTCTGTACGTCGACAGAGTCAACATCGCCACGGTAGCTCCGCTCGTCAAGGCAGACCTCAACCTCAGCAACACGCAACTGGGCCTGGTGTTCTCAGCGTTTGCAATTCCTTACGCCTTGTTTCAACTCGTAGGCGGCTGGGTTGGGGACCGATGGGGGGCCAGGTTCACGCTGGCAGCATGCTGCGCAGTTGTTGCCGGGGCTACGGTGCTGACGAGCGTAGCCAATGGTTTCGCCTCTCTCTTTGTATTACGCCTTGCTCTGGGCTTCGGCGAAGGCGCCGCTTTTCCGACCGCAACTCGCGCGATGACCAGTTGGATGCCCGAAGCACGCTGGGGCTCCGCGCAGGGGATTACTCACTCCTTCGCGCGGCTCGGGAATGCATTGACGCCGCCGATGATTGCCGGGCTGCTTGTGTGGACGTCATGGCGCGGATCATTCGTGATTGTAGGGCTGGCGAGCCTTCTGTGGCTTTGCATATGGGTCTGGTTCTTTCGTAACGATCCCCGGCAACACTCCGCCATTACCGCCGCCGACCTCGCTGCGTTGCCATCTCGGGTGGACGATCTCCAGAAGACATCAGCTCTTGTGCGCTCACGGGTACCGTGGCTGCGCCTTGCCCGGCGCATGCTTCCCGTAACCGTCGTGGATTTTTGTTATGGCTGGACACTTTGGCTTTTCCTGAGCTGGATTCCGGCATTCTTTTTCGAAAACTACCACCTAAATTTGCACTCAACGGCGATTTTTTCCGCGGGAGTTCTGTTCGCCGGAGTCATTGGTGACTCAGTAGGCGGCCTGGTAAGTGACCGGATCCTTCGCAAGACCGGAAGTTTACGCGTAGCGCGTTGCTCCGTGCTCGTTGCGGGTCAACTCGGAGCACTCGTTTTCCTGGTTCCAGTGGTGCTGATCCACAACCTGACGGTCGCAGCGGCCTGTCTATCGCTGGCTTTCTTTTTTGCGGAACTTACCGTAGGACCGCTATGGTCGGTGCCGATGGATATCACTCCGCGTTACGCGGGTTCCGCAAGCGGCATGATGAATTTCGGCTTTGGCGTTGCTGGGCTGGTTTCACCATCCAGTTTCGGCTACCTGGTCGACCGGACGGGGAGCTGGGTTTTCCCTTTCATCGGCTCAATTATGCTCCTCCTTCTGGGCCTAGTGTTCGCTGCCCGCCTGCGGCCAGACCTGCCTTTTGAATAGGTACGAGTGCCTTGGTGCCGCGAAATAGCAACTTATCCATCATGCGACGGAGCAATCGTTGACTGCCCGCAAACGTGCGTCTATAGTGGAGATGCCTCACTACTGGAAGGGCTCTTTCGCACAAGAAGCCCCCCAGGTGCATCATGAACCTGCCCAATAGCCTGACGATTTTACGGATCTTCTTTATTCCGGTGCTGGTCGTCGTCCTTTTGACACGCGCTCCGAACGTGGTGTTTTTTGGTGTGCCGATCAATTTTGCTGTCTGGGGCGTCTTGATTCTGCTGGCCGCCGCGGCTACGGACTGGGCCGATGGGTATTACGCGCGGAGGCGCAGCGAAGTTACCACGCTTGGCATCCTGCTCGATCCCATTGCGGATAAGCTGCTTATGTCAGCCGCATTCATTTCCCTCGTGGAAATGCATCTGGTCCAGGGATGGATGGCGGTAATCATCATCGGGCGGGAGATTGTCGTCCTGGGCCTGCGCAACATTGCCTCTGCGGAAGGATTCACCATTCCCGCGTCCGCGCTGGGCAAGACGAAAATGGTGCTCCAGGTCATGGCCGTCTGCGCCGTTATCCTGGCGGCGAAGCATGAAATTTTCAGGCCGCTCGGTATTTTGTTGCTCTGGCTGGTGGTATGCAGCGCAACCGTTTCGGCGGTCCAATATTTTCAGAAGTTTTGGGGACGCGTGGACGGCAGCGTGAAACAAAGGCGCCGCCTGAGAATCCTTGAGCGGCGCAACAAGAATGCGCAAGATGTCCCGACTGTCCAATGAGGATCGCCGCGCTTTGCTCGATCTTGCGCGCAGAGCGATTTCGAAGGCTGTCATCGAGAGACAGGTTTTAGATATTCCACCTTACCCTGCAGCTCTCACCCATCCGGCAGGCGCATTTGTAACTCTCCATAGAAACGGCCAACTCCGCGGTTGCGTGGGACAGGTGGAATCCCCTGGTCCGCTGGCGGAGACTGTGGCCCGCGTTGCCATCAGCGCCGCGTTGCACGATTCCCGATTTCCCGAAGTCCAAGCTGACGAACTACAAGGGCTCGAGATCGAAATCTCGGTGCTTTCGTTGCCTGAGCCGATCTTGCCGGAAGCGATTGTCACCGGGGTCCACGGCCTGCTCGTCGTGAAAGACGAAAAACGGGGACTGCTCCTTCCGCAGGTGGCCAGCCAACGAAAGTGGTCTGCGCAACAGTTTCTGGAAGAAACTTGTGCCAAGGCCGGTCTGCCAAATGACGCTTGGCGTGAGCCTTCCACGCGCGTTCTGGCGTTTACTGCCGAAGTTTTTTCCGAAGCGGGCGCTCACGCAAGTGATTCCGTCCGAAATGAATCGGAAAAGGACAAAAACCCGCATCCTTCACAAAAAACGTGAAGGATGCGGCACCCAGCCGCGAAAATAAATCGCGTGACAGGTGAGTCCGATCTCTGGATCTTCGTGTGATCGAATATAAAAAGGCCCTGCTTCGTAATCGAAACAGGGCCTTTTTTTCTTCACTGCGGATTGCGTGAAGGAATTCGTTGAAGCGGTTATTCGAGTTCGACGTAATCTCCGTCGTAGATTTCTTCCCGGGAGATTGTCAGAAGCACGGTCGCGGAGTTTGGTCCGGTGCGCAGGACGAGTCCTTCGCCCAGAACCTGGCGGGGAATGTTGTCCCATTCGTATGCCACGGGCGTGCTCCCATACCCGTAAATCTTGTAAGCCGTGTTTCGGACCTGGTAGATCGCGTCATTATGCGTCCCCTGGTACCGGAATACCCGGAAATAGTCTCCTACTTGGACGCCCTGGGCGCTCCCGAGATTCACGTATGCGATCGTGCCTTCTCCGGCGATGGCTCCGTATTGCTTCGTAGTCACAATCATCGCCGTCTTTTTTCCGGAAGGAGGGGCGAAAGGATCGAAAGTCGAGGCGTCATGGTAGGCGGGAGATGGCCGGTCCGCGAACGGACGAACAATGTCGCCCCGCTGCATCAAAGAGCAAGTCAATTTGATTTCGGCAATCGAAGTTTTCGCCAGGACGCGTATGACGCGCACCTGTCCGACGTCGGCGTACATAGTGCCCATGGCCTTCGTCAACTGTTCCTGCCACTTGAACCACTTGGTTTTCAACGGATCACTAACCGGGCGCATGACTTCGAAAACGTCTCCGATGTTGACACCTTGGTCCGCGCCACGGTTAATGTAAACATAGTCGCCTTGCCGGAACGCATTCTTGTAGCGGGAGTTCTCGCCCGAAATCAGGTATGTTTCGGCGAGGACGGGCTGGTCGGTTGCCATTCCCGAGCAGTAGACGTCGGATTCCGAGGGAACTCTCGGAGGTTGTTGGGCCTTTGTGAGGCCAGCGGTCATCGCCAGGGCGATTGCCACTCTAAGTCCAATCATAAGAAAGCGATAGCCAGTTGAGGTGCGCATAAAAGTTAACCCTCCTGCCCGGGGGAACTGCCTTCTGTTGTGTTCGTATGCTTCAATCCAAACTAGCACTTGCCCCACTGACCGTCAAGAAAGGCTGCTCTGCCGCTTTACATAGTCGTCACCCGCATGGTAAAGCCTTACGTTTAACTTTTTGGATGGGGAACCCACTTGGAGAGGGCGTTCGGAAGGGATCGTGTCTCTGGGGTGATTGCCGCGAGTTCGGCGCGGGAGATGATCTCCCAGTTGCGTCTTGGACTCAAATCGACCCGAACGTTGGAGTTGCGTCTCGACTACCTCCGGAGTGCGAAAGAGCGCGATGCATTTCTCGGCTGGTTGCGCCGGCAGGGGCTCTCGACGGTCTTCATCGCAACTTGCCGCAGTCGGGGGGGCGGAGGGTTATTTCGAGGCGGCAAGAAGGCGCAACTCGATGTTCTGGCGGAAGCGGTGCGTGCAGGCTGCCGCTGGTGCGATGTGGAAATTGAAGTCGCGAAGCATTTTTCGCCGGCAGAGTTGCAGGCCGCTCTGGCCCCCGCCCGCTTACTGTTGTCGCACCATGATTTCCGCCGGACTCCGAGAAATCTTTCGGGCATTGTCCGTCGGCTTTTTCGCGCTGGGGGACAAATCGCAAAAATTGCGGGCTTTTGCCAGTCCCTCGCTGATAGCGTCCGAATTTGTGAACTTGCTCGGGGGCGCCGCGATATCGTGGCTATTCCCATGGGAGAGTTCGGAGTTGCAGGACGGGTTCTTGCGTTGCGAGCAGGCAGTGCGCTTGCTTATGCCCCGGTTGAACAAGCGACTGCGCCTGGACAGCTTTCCCTGGACGCGATGCAGCAGCTTTATCGAGCCGGACAAATTACGAAGCGGACTCGCGTCTACGGCGTCA
>JAOAPW010000337.1 GCA_025463105.1 Candidatus Acidiferrum typicum
TACTTCACAGCGGCGCAACAGCGCGTTACAGGCACGGTGGGCCTCAAACTTTACAAGGGCAACGTCAACGTCACCAAGCGCACTTCGCCTTATTCGCTGTATCGCAAGGGACTCGCCAGCTTTGCCATGACTGGATACAACCCGAAGGACGCCGAAGGCTTCATCAATCTTTTCGCCTTGCCGGTGACGATTCCGGAGGAGGCGAAAGTACGTTGAGCGCCACGCCCAAGGAACAGCCGTCGGGAAAATTGTGGGGCGGGCGGTTTGACCGCGCGCCCGACGAGCTGTTCTACCAGTTTCAGAGATCGTTCGCATTCGATCGCCGCCTGCTGCCGTTTGAGTTGGCTGTCGATCGCGTGTGGGCGGGAGCGCTTGAGTCTGCGGGCATTCTTACCGTCGAAGAAATGCGCGACACGCTCACCGCACTCGACAAAATTGCCGAGCGCGCGGCGAGCGATCCGTCCTGGCTTGATGCTTCGCCCGCCGAGGATGTGCACCATTTCGTCGAAACAGCGCTCGTTGAATACCTGGGGCCGCTGGGCTTCAAATTGCACACCGGCCGCAGCCGCAATGAATTAGTTGCCACGGATTTCCGCATGTTCGTCAAGGAGGCTGTGCGCGAGACGCGCGCCGCGGTTTCTCTCTTGATCGCCGCACTCATCGGCCAGGCCGAGAGCAGGCTGGGCGTTGCCATGCCCGGCATGACGCACATGCAGCATGCGCAACCGATTTTCTTTTCGCATTTTTTGCTCGCGCATGCCGAAGCATTTTTTCGCGATACGGCGCGTCTTGACGCGGCCGCAGCGATGGCGGATGCCTGCCCGATGGGTTCGGGCGCGCTGGCGGGCTGCGCGCTGGATGTCGATCGCGGCGCGATCGCGCGCGAACTGGGCTTCGCGCGTCCTACAGCGAACAGCCTCGATGCTGCGAGCGATCGTGATTTCGCGCTCGATTATCTTTACGCGCTGGCCGTAATTGCCACGCATCTTTCCCGTCTTTCCGAAGATTTCGTGTTGTTTGCTTCGCAGGAATTCGGATTCATCGTACTGCCCGATGAATTTTCGACGGGCAGCAGCCTGATGCCGCAGAAAAAAAATCCTGACGCGTGGGAACTTCTCCGCGGCAAAACAGGACGCGTCACCGCATCGCTGCATACGCTGTTGACAATGCTGAAGGGACTGCCTTCGAGCTATCAGCGCGATTTGCAGGAGGATAAAGAGCCCGTGTTCGCCGCGCACGATCAGGTCGTGGCCATGCTGGCCGTCGGCGCTGGCGCGGTCGCCGCAACGCGTCCCGACGAAGCGCGCATGCGCGAGGCCGCTTCCGATCCCGCGCTGCTTGCCACCGAAGCTGCGCATTATCTCGTCCGCAAGGGCGCGCCGTTTCGCCACGCGCACGAAATCGTCGGGCAGATTGTTCGCGAAGGCGAGCGTTTGGGGAAACCATTTTCCGCGCTGCCGCTCGAAACGCTGCAAAAATATTCGCCTCTGTTTGCGAGCGATTTCTACGATGCGCTGAGTCTCGAAGCTGCGCTTGCGGGCCCTGATGTAGACGGCGGCACGGCGCCTGGGCGCGTTCGCGAAGCCATCGACGCCGCGAAACTGCGCCTAAAGGCTCTCGAGGTGAAGCCATGAGGGCCCGCACCGCTCGCGCCACCGATGCGACTGGCGTGCATCGCATCATCGCGCATTACGCCGGGGATGGTTCCCTGCTACCGCGTACCGAGGACGAGATTCGCAAGCACATCGGCCATTTTCTGGTGCTGGTGGAAAAACGGAATGAAGAAGAAAAGTTGCTTGGCTGCGTCGCGCTGGAACCGTATGGCCCGGACCTCTCGGAAATTCGCTCGCTCGCGGTCGCTCCCGATGCGCGCGGCCATGGCTACAACGTTGGCGACCGCCTGATGAAAGCCGCCATCGACACTGCGCGGCGCCGTAAGATCGCGCGCCTTTTTGCCGTGACGCACCGGCCGGAGTTTTTCTCACGCTACGGATTTACGCCCGGCCCGAGACAGATGGTGCCGGAAAAAATCGAGCGCGATTGCGTCACCTGCCCGAAGGAACATCGCTGCAAGCTGGTCGCAACGGTGGCTGTCGTTTGTCCTGAGCGCGATGTGCTGCCTGTCTTGAACGGTGCGGGGGCCCTTTCCATCCTATGAGCGATCTTCCATCCGCCCGCGCCCTGCCGCGCGGTTTTCGATTTGCCGCCGCGTCCGCGGGCCTGAAGAAACGCGGCCACACCGGCTCGCTCGACGTCGCGCTGATAGTTTCTGATACGCCGGCGTCGGCCGCAGCCGTATTTACGCAAAATCTGGTGCAGGCGCCGCCGGTCATTCTTTCCCGCGCTCACGTGCATGCGTCGCCGGACGCCATGCGCGCGGTCATCGTCAATTCCGGAAACGCAAATTGTTCGGTGGGCCCGGGAGGCATGGCAGCTTCACGCGCGACTGCCGAGCACGTCGCGAAAATACTAGGTTGCCGGGTGAAACAGGTGGTGGTCTGCTCGACGGGGGTGATCGGCGTGCCGTTGCCTGTCGAGCGCATCCTGAAAGCAGCTCCAGGACTGGCTGCGGCGCTCGAATTTTCGCCGAGCGCCTTTGATGGCCTTACGCGCGCCATCATGACCACAGATACGCGTCCGAAGCGCGCTTCCGCGAACTGCAGCATTGGCGGACAAACCGTGCGCATAGCAGGCTGCGCAAAAGGCGCCGGCATGATTCATCCGAACATGGCGACGATGCTTTCGTTCGTCGTTACCGACGCGGCTGTTGCGCCAAATATTCTCGATCGGGCGCTGCGCGAAGTTGTCGGACGCACATTCAACTGCATTACGGTCGACGGCGATAGTTCCACGAATGACACGCTGCTTGTACTGGCGAACGGCGCGTCGGGCGCGCGTAAAATCACGCGGGCAAATGGCGGCGATTACACGAAATTCGTGGCCGCGCTCGAAAACGTTTGCCACGTACTGGCAATCGGAATCGTTGCCGATGGCGAAGGCGCCACGCACGTCGTCGAAATCGAGGTGCGCGGCGCTCCGAGCGATCGTGCCGCCAAGCAGGTTGCGCAAACCATCGCCGGATCATCTCTGGTAAAAACGGCGATTGCCGGCGCTGATCCAAACTGGGGGCGCATCCTCGCCGCCGCGGGCCGCGCAGGCGTGCCCTTCAATCCCGATCACGCAGAAATCTGGCTTGGCGGAATGAAAATGTACGGGCCGCCGAAAGGCGAAACCCACTCACTCGCGCTGCCGCTCGATGAACGCGCCGCACATCGACGCCTCCTCGAGAAAAACGTCCCCATCATCGTGGATTTGCATCACGGGCGCGGAACCGCGCGCGTCTGGACCTGCGATTTCACCCAGGAGTATGTCCACATCAACGCCAGCTATCGAACGTAATATTTGCCGGAAGTTAACTCATCCGCCGCGCAGAATTCATTCTGGTACCTTCGTTCCATAGGACCCCCCCGAACAGAGCCGTATTCTCGGTAGAAGCCATCAAAGCATCCCCGCGGAGCGGGAATGCACTCTAGATGCATGACTGAGGTGATTTCATGGGAGAAGGATTCCTTGGGAAGGAAATTCGGCGCGTCGGCCGGAATTGCATTCTCGCCGGCCTGGGCGGTTTGGTGATCATTTCTGTTTTTTTCTGGGCCGAGGGTCGCTACTTCTTCAATTTCTTCCACGGACCGTTTCCTATTGACCGGGCCACGCTTCTCTCCATTCAAGATCCCAATGCGCGACGCGAATCGTTCGTGACGATCCGGGGTGATGAAACACTCGAGACCGGGTTTGAGGAATCGAACACCGACTACATCATCACAACGCACAATCCAATTCTCGCGCTTAAGGCCGGGGACCGCTTATTACTCGTGAAAGTTTCAAAGGACACCGACGCGACGCAATTTTCCGGAGACCTCACCAGCATTCCCAGTGATGTCCAGAGTCAAGTGCTTGCGGTTCTGCAAGAAAGACATCCTGAATTGAAGGGCCGGTTCCTGCCGGTAATGCTTGACGCCACGAGTTATCGCCTCAATGGCTACATTGGCATTGCGGCCGGCACGTTGATTGGCCTGGCGCTTGTCTGGTCTCTGTGGAAAGGCCTCCAGTGGAGCGCCAAGCCCGAAACGCATCCCGTTTGGAAAAAGCTCGCCAAGTGCGGCCCTGCACAACTCGTGGGGTCGCAATTCGGCGCCGAACTTCGGAGTGAAGGTGGAGGGGAGACCTTCGGCGCTGCTCGCCTGACAACCAACTGGTTGGTTCACTCTTCCGCATTCAACATCGAAGTTATGCGGACAGCCGATGTGGTTTGGGCCTACCTGCAGGTCGTCAAGCACTATCACAGCGGAATCCCGACCGGGAAATCCCATTTCGTGAAGGTCTTCGATCGTGAGGGAGCATTAGCAACGATTTCGACCAAGAAGAACGTCGCGCCAAATCTCTTGCAATCAATTCAGCGGCGCGCACCGTGGGCTATCTACAGTTTCAGCGCAGGCCTCGAAAAAATGTGGAAAAAACAGCGCGCTGAATTCCTGCTTGCTGTGGATCAGCAGAAGAAGAACACCCAGGCATCGCCCGCGGAAGCAAAGCCTGCAATTGACAAGAAAGAGTTGGTGCGCGTCTGACGCGGAATCCGCCGCACGTTACCGGCTCAAGACTCCCATTTCCAATCGGCGAACTGTTCGCGCAAGGCAATCTTGCGGAATTTTCCTACCGACGTGCGCGGAATTTCATTTGTAAATACGAAGGCGTCCGGCAATTGCCACTTCGCGAATTTTGCGGATAGAAATTCGCGCAACTCCTCGGGCTGCGCTTGCTTGCCTTCAATTAAGACGACCACGGCCAGCGGGCGCTCCTGCCATTTCGGATGCGCCACGCCGATTACCGCGGCTTCTTTCACTGACGGATGGCCCATCAGCGCATTTTCAAGATCCACCGAACTGATCCACTCGCCGCCGGACTTGATCAGATCTTTGCTGCGGTCGACAAGCTTGATGTAGCCGTCTTCGTCGATGTGGGCCATGTCGCCGGTGCGCAGCCAGCCGTCGGGCGACCACCTGTGCGACTCCTCCGGCAAGTTGTAATAAGCTCCCGCGACCCACGGGCCGCGGACTTCGAGTTCGCCAACAGTTTTGCCGTCGTGCGGCGCCTGCGTGCCTTCGGGCCGCATGATGCGCGCCTCGACCAGCGCCGCGGGAAGACCCTGTTTTAGTCTCTGCGCATATTGATCTTCTTCGCTCCAGAAATCCATGTGAGGGCGCAACTGGGAGCACGAGCCGTGCGGGGTTGTTTCCGTCATACCCCACAGGCTCATCATCTTGAAACCGTGGCGGTCAAATCCGCGCATGAGCGCTTCGGAAGCGGCGGCGCCTCCCACGAGCATGCGAATGGGCCAGGAAAATTTCCATCGCCCAGGATTGTTGTCCAGCGCATTGAGAACTCCAAACCAGACCGTCGGCACACCGAGCACCACTGTGACGCGTTCCTGCTCCATCAGGTCCAGAACGCCTTCCGGATCCGCGTAAGGACCGGGCAGCACCACTTTCGATCCCGCCATCGCGGTGGTAAACGGAATGCCCCAGCCGTTGGCATGAAACATCGAGGCCATCGGCAGAACTGTATCGCGTAACGATATAGCGAAGGAATCGACCCCGCAGCAATTCGCCGAATGCAAGGTGACCGCGCGATGCGAATAGACAACGCCCTTCGAGCGCCCCGTTGTGCCGGAGGTGTAGCACATCACCGCTGCTTCATTTTCATCTAGTTGCGGATAGGTGAAGTCTTCGCTTGCCTGCGAGAGAAGTTCTTCGTAGCCGAGATACCCTGCAGGCAGAGGGCAGCCGCCGAATGGCACAACGATTACGCGTTCAAACTTCATCTTGTCGCGACATTTTTCAAACACCGGCAGCATCACATCATCAACAATGAGAAAGCGGTCGCCGGCATGATTGGCGATGAAGCTGATTTCATCGGGGTGCAACCGCAAGTTCAGGGTGTGGAGCACACCTCCGGCGGAGGGGACACCAAGGTACGCTTCCATATGCTCCGACTGGTTCCACAGAAGCGTGGCGACCCGGTCTCCACGCCGCATCCCCAGGCCGGTCAGCGCGTTCGCCAGACGCCGCGCGCGCCGGTACAGATCGTGCCAGGTGTATCGGACAAGCGAGCGGTCCGGCCGGCGCGTGACGATTTCGGTCTTACCAAAAATGTTACCCGCGCGCTCGAGCATCGCCGGCACAGTCAACTGAAAATCCATCATCAATCCGCGCATCGAAACGGTTCACTCCTGGATGGAATGGTGAATCCTATCACCAAAGTGCTGGAATTATGCGGTCCGCCCGGACCGTCTTGCCACTTACGGAACTTTTATCAGTTTAGTATTTACGACTTCGTCATAAAAACATCGTTGTTGACGACCGTGCAAATTTAGAGCAAGATTCGCCCGGACCTGAAGTGCGTCGCTCGTCAGATCATCCCGGCACTTTCCCTTGGATCTCGACCCTGCCGCTTCAGTCCGGGTTCTGTGGGTTGCATGCGCCACGGCCAGAAGGAGTCTCGCAGTGAAGAAACTGTACGTCGGTAATCTTCCTTTTCAAGCGACGGAGGAGCAGGTCACTACATTATTCTCTCAGACGGGAGTCACCGCGGCGAACGTTACGCTGGTGCGCGACCGTTTTTCGGGGCAACCGCGTGGATTCGGATTTGTCGAGGTCAATAGTGACGATGAAGCCGAGCGCGCCATTCAGGGTCTGAACGGGCATGATTTCATGGGCCGCAACATTGTTGTCAACGAAGCTCGTCCTCCTCGTGAAGGTGGTGGCGGAGGAGGCGGTGGCCGTCCTGGTGGCGGTGGCGGGCGTGGTGGTTACGGCGGAGGCGGCGGTGGCGGAGGAGGCCGAGGCGGTGGTGGTGGCCGAGGCGGCGGTGGCGGCGGTGGTGGCCGTGATCGCGGTGATCGCGGCGGTGGTGGTGGCGGAGACCGGCGCTGGTAATCGCTTCACCCAATAATCAAAAGTCGATTTTAGAAACGGGGAGCTGCGACGGCTCCCCGTTTTGCATTTCCGGGCGGTCCTGGGCCAAGCTCCCTCCTTGGCTCCTCAAGAAATCCCCCGCTTCTGAAGAGGCGGGCTACAATAATTCCCTTTGCGAATTTTGTAGCCCGGGTCTTCAGCCCAGGCGCTTGATTGCTCCGTCGCACCCCTGACGTTCATTCGCGAATTGCAACGCGGCTAATAATGGTCTATGCTTTCCCTAGGAGTCTCCAATGGCAACCCTATACGTCGAGAATATCCCTGATGACCTGTACGAGGCTCTCCGCGGCCGCGCGCGGGCGCGCCGCCGCTCCATCGCCGCGGAGGTCCTCGCCTTGCTCGAGGAGAACGTCCCCACGGAGCAGGAATTGAAGGCCCGGCATAACTTACTGCGCAAACTTATTCAGACGCGTGCGAAGCGAACAAACTCAGGCGGCGCGTTCCCCTCTACCGAAGAAATGCTGCGTGAGGACCGCGCTCGGTGACCCTGTTCGTTCTGGACGCAAATGTCGCCGCAAAGTGGTTTCTACCGGCGGCTGGCGAAACACTCGCGGAAGAGGCTTTTACGTTGCTTGATGAGTACGCCAAGGACGAAGTCCGCTTCATCGTTCCTGATTTGTTCTGGGTGGAATTTGCAAACGTTATGTGGAAGGCGGTTCGACTGGGTCGCTGTCCTAAAGCGTCAGCGGAAAAGGCGCTGGCGGTCTTGACGCAACGCAATTTCCCTACGGTTCCATCCCTAAAATTGCTCGACAGCGCGTTTCAAATCGCCACAGCATTTGAACGAACCGTGTACGACTCTCTGTACGTTGCCCTTGCCATCCAGTCCAACGCGCAACTCATCACTGCCGACGAACGCCTGGCAAATTCTCTGGCTGGTCGTTTTCCGGTGAAATGGCTGGGGGCAATATAGAGATCAGGAACGCGTAATTTCTGATTAGAATTTGC